>JAKAHI010000064.1 GCA_021815065.1 bacterium
CTCTGTGGACAAGCTTGTTTGCAGCAGCTTCAAGTACCTGTTTGTCGACTTTTTTACCGCCGGAATATGCTACACCAACAATGCCGCACACTACTCTATCCTCCCTAACAGGTAATAACCCACTATTTTAAAATATTCCATCATTACGAACCTCGACTCGCGTATTCTGTTTTTCAGACCGCCTGGAGTGCCATACGGCGCGTGAGAAGCACAGTTGTAGATCATTATGCCCGTACCCTTGAACAGTTTTTTTGCGACAAGGTAAGCCCGCAGCTGGTGATAGGGAGACGTGACGATCATGATTGACTTGAACCCGTGTTTTAAAATAAGGGGCTTTGAGAAGAAAAAATTCTCATACGTAGTCCTGGCATTCGGCTCTATGATGATTGCCTGCTTCGGTATATGGTAATGCAAGGCTATCCTCGACAGGAATTCGGCATTGTCACCCCCGGAGCCGTATCCCGAGAAGATGATATAGTGCGCATATCCCTGCTTATAAAGCTCGACTGCCTTTTTTGTGCGAAGAAAATACGGCTCCATGTCTCCGCTCAGAACGATAATGGCGTCTGCATGGTGCGGCGTATCCCCCAGGTAGAGTATCCTTTCCAGGGAAGGATAAATCAAAAACAGTGCTATCAGCACGACAATGAGCCCAAGACATGTATAAACAATTAATCGTTTCACAGGGGATTGTTATACCGTAAACGCAAACCCGCGTCCACAAGAAGAAAGGGGGCTGTTGAAAACAAGGGGTGCGGCCCCCGTATGCCGGTATGCTTATTTTTTCGCGGCGAACTTCTTTGAAAGATCGATCCCGTGTTCCTGCGCGTACTGCTCGATGATTTTGTTCTTCTGTATCTTGCCGGTTGCCGTCTTCGGGAAGGACGCCGAAACGATAAATTTCTTCGGTATCTTGTAGTCCGCTATCTTTTCCTTTAAGAAACCTACAAGCTCCTGCTCAGACAGTTGCATTCCCTGTTTGGGCACAACAAAGCCGAAAACCTCTTCTCCCCATTTTGGGTCCGGGATCCCGACGACCGCGGCATCCTGCACGCCCTGATGCTTGTATAACACCTCTTCTATTTCTTTCGGGTAGATGTTTTCGCCGCCGCGAATGATCATCTCTTTTTTTCTGCCGATGATAAAGATATACCCTTCCTCGTCCATATAACCGAGATCGCCGGTGTGCAGCCAGCCGTCCTTTATCGCGGATGCGGTTGCCTCCGGATTCTTGTAATAACCGGTCATGACAACATCGCCTTTTATGCAGATCTCTCCGATCTGTACCTGCGGCAGTTCCCTGTTGTTTTCGTCGAGAATCTCTGCTTCCTGGCCATGGAGGGGCTTGCCGATGGAACCTATCTTCCTCTTGCCCTTCAACGGATTAATGATACTGGCGCAGGCTGCCTCTGAAAGACCATAGCCTTCGAGTATGAATGCCTTATATTTTTTCTCGAATGTGTTGAACACCTCGACCGGCATGGGTGCCGCTCCGCATATAACAAACCGCAGGGATGAAAGGTCGTACTTCTCTGCATCCGGCAGGCTGTTCAGTATTGCGTAGACGGTCGGGACGGCACTGAACGTCGAGGGCTTGTATTTATCGATCGCCGGCAAAAATTCCTTTGGAGAAAACCCTTCCATGAGGACAAAGCTTGCTCCTGCGTACAGCGGTGCGAGTACCGTAACGACCTGTGCATTGCAATGGAACAATGGCAGTATCAGCATCGCCCTGTCTTTTTCGGTGAAATCGGCAGCCTCGGCAATCTGGTGGGCATTCGCGATATAATTGCGGTTTGTGTCTATCACTCCCTTGGGATAACCCGTGGTGCCTGAGGTATAGATGAATGACGCATAATCATACTCACCGACAGCAACGGCCGGCTCTGACGGATTCCCCGATACTACATCTTCAAAGGGAATTATGCCTGCCTTATCTTTTGGATCGATGACGATGATATGCTGCAACTGCGGCAGTTCGCCCCGTATCTTTATCACCGTGTCCTGGAACAGGCCGGTTGTTATCAGGGTACGCGCCTCGGAATTGCTGATAATATATTTTATCTCGTCCGGTTTGAACTGTGTATTGACCGGTACCATGACCGCGCCGATCTTCATCAGGGCAAACCATGCATAGATAAACTCCGGCCTGTTGGGTATGAGCATGGTTACCCGGTCACCCTTTTGAATGCCCAGCGAAAGCAGGCCGTTCCCTATTCTATTCGATGTATCATCGAGCTCCCGCAGGGTTTTTGTCATATCCTTATAATACATGAATACCTTGTCCGGCTTTGATTTTGCCTGACCGGATATCAGTTCTTTGATGGTTTTGTATTTGTACATGGTTACTCCTGGGCCCGCTTGTTCAGCCAATCTGCCATATCGGAAAGCGGTTTCTGCTTTTCGACCTCATTATATACCTCGTGATAATAACCCTCGTACAGCTTATACGTTTTGTCTTTGGAGCCGGCTTTTTCGAAAAACTCCCTCGATGACCTCGGGTTTGTAAGCGCGTCTGCACTGCCGTGCAATATCAGGCACGGCATGGATAATCTGCCTGCGTTTTCGTTTGTATCTTCCATTGCCTTTACCATTTCGACATACCATCGTGCACTGACCTTTGCATGGACAAGGGGGTCATTGTTGTAAGCATCTACGACAGCCTTATCGTGCGATAGTTTACCCGTATCTATCTCATTGCTCATGGACAGGCCCGGCGCGAGATTGGCAACAAGCCTGCCGATCACATCCTTTATCTTCGGTACCTTCACGTTCACCCCGAGCAGCGGGCCTGATGCTATAACGCCTGAGATGCCTTCGGGCCTGTAGATCGCATACCGCAGAACGATGAGTCCTCCCATACTATGGCCGAGAATGAATGTTTTCCCCTTGATAAGCCCCTTCACCTCATTTCTGAGTGTATCTACATCATCAAGATACTCGTCGAAACGCATAACGTGCCCTCTTTTGCCCCCTGACTTGCCGTGTCCCCTGAGATCGAGGAGGAAAAGGTTATACTCTTTGAGTGTATTCGTTACGTTGTCGTATCTGCCGAGGTGCTCTCCGAGTCCGTGTACAATCAATACGGAGGCCTTTGGCTTATCTGCAAGGATGTATTTGTAAAATATCTCTGTATTGTCTTTGGATTTTAAAATGCCCTCTTTGGTTGTAGTCATAACACGCCTCCTGTCAGCCCGGGATCGCCGATCCGATTTGGAAAGGATTTTTTCATAAAGCCCTCCTTCTTTTATTTGGTTTTTCTCTTACGAGTCATCATACTATTTATAAAATAAAAAGGGAAGGGAACAAGAACCTTTTATTTTACCAGTTCTTCTGTAGACAATACCGGTATGTTTGAATCCGACAGCGCCTTTTGTGCAGATTCATTATCATCGAATCTGAACAGCAGAATAGCCTGCTCGTGAGGGCTTGCAGCGTAAGAATAAAGGTATTCTATATTAAGGTCTTTCTTTTCAAGCACGGACAGTATATCGAACAGGCTGCCGGGCTTATTTTCGATCCTGACTGCGATGACTTCCGTGGTCCTGGTCGTAAATCCGCCGTCCTTGAGTATCTTCAGTGCGTGCTGATTGTTATCGGTTATCATCCGGACAACACCGAAATCCGGCGTATCGGCAATAGTAAGGGCCTTTATATTGATACGGGCATCTTTTAATAGCCGGGTGATTTCCCGCAGCCTGCCACGCGTATTCTCTATAAAAACGGATATCTGCTGTGCCATAAGACCTCCATGGTTCATATATAAAATAAAAAGAAAGCTAATTCAAGTAAGTGAGCGGTAAATTTTTATTGCATTTTTAAGCATTGAGTTTATATACGTAAAGTGGAGGTAGAACATGGAAGAATTTGATCTGAAAAAGGCTATACGGGAGATACCGGATTTTCCCAAGAAGGGCATACTATTTTACGATATTACCACACTTCTGAAAGACGCGAAGTCGTTCCAGCGCACCATAGATATTTTCGGCAACAGGTATATCGACCGTGACATAGACGTTATCCTTGCCATAGATGCACGCGGATTCATAATCGGCTCTGCACTTGCATACAAACTTGGCAAAGGTATTATCCTGGTGAGAAAAACGGGAAAGCTTCCATACAAAACCGTAAAGGCAAGCTATAAACTCGAGTACGGGGTCGATGAGATAGAGATGCACAAGGATTCCGTAAAAAAAGGCGACAAGGTGCTCATCGTTGACGATCTTCTCGCAACGGGCGGTACAGCCTCGGCCGCTGTACAACTCGTCAAAAAGTCCGGCGGAAAGGTCGTTGAATGTGCATTTGTCATCGAGTTGCTCGGCTTAAAAGGCAGGGAGAGGATAAAACCGTACCCTGTGTTCTCATTGATACAGTACAAATAGGTGAATTGAAGTCGTTGCGGATTTTCAAGGCCATCACAATACCCTCACTTCATACATCCTCAACCTCAATGAGTGCGGTTTTTTATCGGGAAGGATATTTATTAAGGGTATTGTCTGTTATTTTCCAATCCCCCTCTTAGGGTAAGAGGGGCAAGGGGAGTTACGGTTAACACACCCCTTTTATCCCCTCTTTTTAGAGGGGACGGGAAATCAAACCCCCTTTCGTCCCCCTTGTCAGGGGGAGTAACAGAGATTGCTTCGTTGTTGTCATTCCGTACTTGATACGCAGTCCAGTCTTTATATTTTCTGGTGAGGCCCGCGAGTTGGATGGAACTGTCATTGCGAGCCATTGAAAATGGCGTGGCAATCCCTTGGTATACCAGTAGATTGCTTCGTCGCTTCGCTTCTCGCAATGACGAGAGCGAAGTATTATACTTAAGCCTCGGCTTTCTCCACACGGGCTTTGCCCTGTTAGAAGATGCGGTTGATTTCTCTATTTGCTTCATCTGAAAATCCTGTTTTGTATCCGGTTGGTGACAAGATAAAGAACCGCATTGCTAATCGTAGCTTGATTTGAGTAATTGACGGATTGCAAGGTATCAAGGGCAAGGGCGGTGTCTATTACCATGCTTGTTGAACTTATATCCCCACCCCATCCATTGTCTATATTCTCGTTGGTAATTAGATTCGTCAGATCAGCTGTAATACCGTTTAAATGGGTAGCACTGGTAGGCAGTAAAAGACTCAGCGTATCCAGCACATTTGTCGTATCCAGTATCGCTGTTTCTGTTATCCCAAAACTCCTATCGGAGTTCTGATTGGTTGAAAGCCAGGAAAGACCGTTAGTGATTGCGGTGGTGTCTGCGAATAAGGAGGTTGCAGATATGAATGCAAAAAAGACTAAAATTGAGACTTTAAATAAGTTCTTCATCTTTTAACTCTTTTAGAAATCATCTTATATTTAATTCATTTACATGCTCTTTCTCAGTAATTCTTATATTAGTTTTAGGCTTGAAATTCTTGAACTCCCAATAAATCTTATTTCCGTAAGTCATATAGCCCTCAGGCTCAACTTTATCATAAATAACCCTTTCCCTTAAATCTCTTGCAGATGGATAAATTACCTCTATTACTGCCTTGCCAATGTTTCCTTTCCAATTTGCCCCTGTTGTTAAGATGTACTCAAGCCAGTTTGTTCCCCAACCACTTGAAAGGGTCACCCAATAGCTATTTTTTATTATGACTCTCTTTAATGGCGGAAAAGTTACATTCCATGTATACCAATATCTATAAGTTTCTACAGTTCCCAAGGATCCCTTTACTGCATATAGAGGCTTTTTACTAATTATTTCTTTTCTTATTTTTACTTTTGCCGAATGACCACCAATATAGGATGAGAAATCATTTAAATTTGGGAGTACCAAACCAGCAAATCCATCATATATGCTGGTAGGGAACCCAACCGTTGCTTTAATTTCTTTATTAGAAATATTTTTGAAAACAAAAGTACAATGGACAAATGCCCTTCTGAGAGTACCTCCTGCTTCCTGAGAATTGTAAGTACCCATTCTTATAATCACATGCTCTGACTGCATTTGTATCTTGTCTGTGTTTATAGGATAAGCCGTATACCCATTTCCACCGACCAGAGTATCATCTCCTAGTAAAGATGCGGGCAATAGGAAACTGAGACACAGAGCTACTACTAAAAATAAATATTTACGTGCCTTGTTTGTATCCATATTCTTACCTCTTTATTAATTACATGACTCTATAAGATAACCAAAAAACTGGTACTCATTCCCATTCCAAAAAGGTTCAATACGAACATACGAATTCGAATTAGGAGCATCTATCATCAAGTTCTGGTAAATTATGATTCCTACATGGTGGATTTTTGATGGATCATTTGTATGTGAATAAAATATCAAATCAGCTATAAGAGGATAGTCTGTATGCTTAGTTAACATATATTGGTCAGCAGCGCTAATACCGTAAGTTCCGTTAAATAGTTGTGGATAGCCAGCCAGTAAATATACCCATCCTACAAATCCAGAACAGTCAAAATATGGAGGTAGCTTACCATCTTTATATCTATATGGTGTTAGAATATACATCATAGCTATACCCAAGACCAATGAGCGTTTATCCATACAAAGTCTTGCATAGAGTGCGTCTAACTCTTGCATAGGTAAAGGTTTGGAAGTACCCGCCCCCATCAGCCCTCCGCTTATCATATATCCGCCTGCACCTGTGGCAGGGTCGTAGACGATGTAGCCCACGCCGTTCCAGTCGTAGTATTGGATGTTACTCTGGGAGATGATGACTTCATCGCCAGCATTAATGGCGTCTTGTATTGCTGAGATTACCGTTGAATCAACGCTAAGCTTGGGAAGGATACTATCCATGTTGCTACTGGTGATCGTATATATTGGTATGCCTTGATTATAAGCTGAATTTAATAGCTTTACCGCTGATACCGTTGGTACTGAAAAGAACCCAGCAAGTATCGAACTCTCCCATGATGAGCTGCCAAGCCCTGAGACATTCATGTAATCTATGCTTCTGCCTGTGTTCCCGTCCATAGGCAAAGGTATATCTATGTCTCGCTTGACATCTATGCTCACACCACTTTCGTCTACCTTGGATACTGTTCCAAACAGATAGGTCGGGATTACATCCGCACTGACCATCTTTTTATTCTCTTTATTCATTTTTATAATATTCTAAATGTATATCCTCTGTAGGTTTCCAATTCTGAAAATG
>JAKAHI010000065.1 GCA_021815065.1 bacterium
CTAAACCAGATAACTCCTCAGTCTTTGGTTGACTTTCTAACGGGGTTTACCCCGTTAGAAAGCTATACCGAGTATGGTGGGGATGCAGAGAAAGGGCGTGGTTTAAAACCTCGTCTAAACCAGATAACTCCTCGGTCTTTGGTTGACTTTCTAACGGGGTTTAGGTTCAGAATCAAATCTCTTTCTAACGGGATTTATGGCGGCATAGCCAAGTGGTAAGGCAGCGGTCTGCAAAACCGTTATCTCCGGTTCAAATCCGGATGCCGCCTTTCGATTTCAAAGAGTCATCGAACTACGCCAACACCGGGAAACAGCCTCTTTTCTGTCATTCCTCACTTGATGCGGAATCCAGTGTTTTATCTTTTTGCCATCAGCAACCGATCGCAATGTCAGCCTGCCCATAACGTCTTTTCCCTGAATATAAGAAGCAAGACCTGTCCCGGCTTCCCTATGGATTAAGCTATTCATCAATGAGCAAGGCCGCCGGAAGTTTGGAGAAACAAATGAAAAAGGACGGGAGATTGAAGAAAATAAATCTATGACGCCATTTCACATTTCAAAGACTGCCCCCGATACCTATTTACGGCACAGATCCATGACCTTTGCCCCGGCGAGCTCTTCCTCAAGAACCCGTATAATCTGTTCCTCGGTATACCTTTTTGCTTGCATCTTTGCCTCCTTTTGCTATCTTTTACTAACAGGAGACTCTAAATGCAATTGCTCTGGTTTTCGGGGGGAACATCAAAAATACCTGTCTATTAAAACAAGGAGAGCATTATGACAATAAAAAATAGTTTTATCCAATTATGTCTTCTGATTATTTCGTTTTTACTTATTGTAAATTGCAATGTAAAAAGAGCCAATAGTGATAACAACGCAGATCAAGTAGAAACAAATCATGTTGAGCTTTCTCCTGAACAGCGAGATAAGGAGTTGGAGAAATTACTTTCTGCAAAAGTTCCCCAGACTTTTTTTGACATGCGAGAAAAAGCACAAAAGAGAAGGCTTAAATTGTATGGTATACATCCAACAAGTACTACGCATATAAATGTACAACTTGGGAATTATAAAGAAGTTAATTTGAATAATAACAAAGATGTTTATGTGATTGCACATTACACCCAACAATACAGTGGTATATTAATTATCTTCAAAAAAGAAGGTAATAAACTAACTCAAGTTTGGGAAAGTAAAGAACATAATTTAGTCTTTTCCCTTGGCTATATAGATGTTAAAGATATATTTCATGATGGCAAAAAAGAAATTATTATTGGTGGTGCAGCCAGTAATTCTGCTAATGATACCATAATTTATAGATGGGAAGGAACTTCTGCAAGATATCTGGGAAGTTTTAGTAGTTATTTTGATTGTCGTTCACTTGCAGTCAAAGGAGGTAATAAGCTCCCCAAAGACACAACGTTTAATCCTGATGGTGACGAACTCGTAGAGCGAGGATGCAGTGAATCAAGAATATATAGATGGGATGGTCATGACTACAAACTGTTCAAGGTAGTTAAAGCAGTGCCCGGTACACCGCTATATAAATAATAAACGAGGTGAATGACTTGTACTCTACAATTTCAATAATTGATAAACTTCGCTTAGCAGCCGATGAGATACTACAACAACATAAAGAAACTACGGCAATGGTAGAGATGATGATAACACCAAAGTACAGAACAGCCGAGAGAAACTCCGTTTCTCTCGATAGGAATAAACTTTTCTCTTGACAGGTGCACTTTAAATGGGTGACCCATATGCCCTCGTTACACTACATTTTGGATTAAAAATATTGAGTAACGAGGTGTGGAATATAAATTACTACAAGTGTGTTACATTTGTATGGGAAAAATTATAAATGTAATGAACTTGCTTATATTATTTATCATGCTATAATAACATTTATAAAAAACGGCTTTGTAAAATCAAAGGAAATGTAAAATGTGGGAAATAGGAAATGATGAATCAAGACTTTTCAAGGAAATAAAGAATAATTACAATACAATAATAGCACGAGATGACATTTTAGATATTGAGTCTGCGTACGTTTGTTTAAAAGGAATTATAAAGAATGATGAAGAAACATGTAATGAAATAATTTACCGTGAAAAGGAGGATACTTCCACCTATAAAGAAGCTTTCCGACACAAGAAAACTTCCACCTACTATCAACATATTAATCTTAATACTCTTAATAGATTATGGCAAGCAAGTTATTCTGCCTATATTATGAATGAGTTAATTAATGGCAAGCGTGATGATGGATGGCAAGCTCAACAATTAGGTTTGTACTTTCTAACTTTTTGTAGTTGCAGTTATGGAGTAATAGGTCTTATTGATAGAGAGTGTGAGATTTGTAGTGGAAAGAAAAATTCCGTAAAGGACGAAAAAGGTTTTCTTAATTTAAATAATATTAATAAACAAATACAAAACCTTTCAGTTATTATACAACGAGTAGAGGGGAATAAAAGTTTTCGGCATTTAAAAATCGAGCAAAAAGACATATCTCTTATGCGGGAACTCGATTTTTATCGTAATGAAGGAGAACATCACTTTTTCCCAAGTTCTACTTTATTTATAATAGATAACAAATGGGTTATTCCAAAAAAGCCTAAGCGTGACGATAATAAAAAATCATACGCTATACCATTTGAAGATATAATAGTTGTAGGTCGGGATGTAGCTTATAGAAATAATCAAGATGATTTTATTGTATTGAGAGATTGGTTCGTTAAAATATTTGAATTGGAAGTAAAGTTAGTTAAAGATGCATGGATACATTTAGGAAGTGAATTAAAAAAATAGTGGGGGTAAAAATATGTCAATTAAAATCAAGACCGTAGAAGAACTAAAAAAATACTTTGCTGAGGTAGTTAACAAATCAAAACACCATGCACCTAATGTCAATGAAATCATCTATCCGATGTTAGGATTGATTGTACTGAAGCTCGATCAAAAATCAGAAATACTGGCACGCTCTTACAACGGTAATCCAGCAAACATGCTTTGGATAAATATTAATGGTTCTAAATATGCATTCTGCTATCAACATACGGATGACATTATTGAGATACGTAAAGATAGCATAAAGGGAAATATCCTTTATAAAATAAATAACCAAACTGGGATTGCTAATCTTAAAGGAATTTTTGATAAGCTCTAATGATGAAGCAGAGTTCCACGGGCATGCCTGTGGGTGAAGGCAAAAGTAGGGGTCAGCCTGTTGACATTGGACATTGGTAAAATGAATTAAGAAACTTAGGATAATTAGCGACAATACCCATAGATGCACTGCAATAAAATGCTGTTAAGACTTCCAAGAGTGATGAAAAATGGTAGAGATGATGATAACACCAAAGTACAGAACAGCCGAGAGAAACTCCGTTTCTCTCGATAGGAATAAACTTTTCTCTTGACAGGTGCACTTTAAATGGGTGCCCCCTATGCCCTTCTTGTTTCATTTGTCATTCTGAGAGAAACTAAGAATCTATGCCTTACCGCTTTTTAGAAGCGGGAGTGGGGCTTGCACTTCAGCGTTATCCCTCTTAAGATAAGAGGGAAGTAAGGGAGTTACTTTATCATGTCATTCTGAGAGAAACGAAAAATCCATTCTTTACGTCTATCATCTTTCCTTAATCCTCCCCTTAGCAAGGGCGGGGTACTTGCATGAGACTAATAGCGTTGTCTGCCTCTCATACTACATACTAATATGCTTGGCACTTAAAAGATTTGACAGAAAAAAGGTAGTAGCATAATATAATTAAGAGAGTCCTTCCAGCTTCAACAAAAGGAAGGAACAGCATCATTGCCAAAACAGTGTCAGCAAAAAATCAATGTTTATTTATAAAAAAATAAATATGGGATATGAAGACAAAACAAAAGAGCAAAAGAGCAAAAGAGCAAAAGAGCAAAAGAGCAGCATACAACTATAAATGAATTAGCAGCGCTGCATCGGCGTATTGAGGATCTGGAAGCAGAAGCAGCCAAACGCAAGAAGGCAGAGGAGGCGTTGCAGGTATCGGAAACCCGTTATCGGAGGCTCTTTGAAACGGCCCAGGACGGGATATTACTTCTCAATGCAGATACGGGGCAGATTCTCGACGTTAACCCATTCTTGATAAAGATGCTGGGGTATTCGCATAAGTATTTTCTGAGGAAGAAACTATGGGAAATAGGTCCTTTCAAAGACATTGCAGCATCCATGCTCCGATTTTCAGAATTGCAGAAGAAGGGGTATGTGCGGTACGAACATTTGCCGGTTGAAACAAGAGATGGCCGTCTCATCGATGTCGAATTTGTCAGTAATGTCTACCTTGTCGCTCATAAGAGAATTATCCAGTGCAACGTCCGCGACATCACTTTGCGTAAACATACAGAGGGGGAGCTGCAGAAAGCACGCGATGAATTGGAGCTTCGCGTGGAACAACGGACTGCTGAGTTGTCAGGAATGACCGAACATTTGAAGCAGGAAATACTGGAGCGCAAAAAAACAGAGATAAAATTAATAAAATCAGGTGTACAATTGCGTGACCTTTTCTGGCACTTGCGATCGGTAAGGGAAGAGGAAAGGGCGAGATTAGCACGGGAGCTCCATGATGGACTGGGGCAGGAATTAACGGCTTTAAAAATAGATTTATCATTAATAGGTAAACTATACAAAAACCATAAACCAATCAATAAAAAAACAGGAACAATGATTAAACAGGTTGATGCGACTATCGGAACAGTGAAGAGGATTTGTACTGAGTTGAGACCTTCGTTACTGGACCACCTTGGCATAGGAGCGGCAATCGAGTGGCAGGTGACTGAATTTGAGAAACGTACGGGAATTAAATGCTCTGTTTTCATAAGACCGAAGGGAATAATTCTTGATCAAGATGTCTCCATAGCGGTTTTTCGTATCCTCCAGGAGCTGCTTACCAATGTTGTCCGCCATTCGCAAGCAACAAAAGTCCGATGCGCCTTAGAAAAGAAGCAAGAGATGATTGCCTTAAATTTCAGCGATAACGGCAGAGGGATAACACAAAAGCAGATTTCCAAGCCCCGAAGCTTCGGCCTGATGGGGATAAGAGAACGGGTGAATTACTTAGCCGGTAAGTTTGAGATCAAAGGGATTCCCGATGAAGGGACATCTATAATGGTAAGCATTCCTCTTCATAAAAATAATACGCTCAATGGTAAAAAATTCACCGCGGATGCTCCTTGATGGGATTTCCTGTAAGACAAAAACCGATAGTATAATCATTTTTATTCTGATAGACTATTCTTTTAATTACGTGTTATGCTATGCCCATGATTAAGGTTCTCATTGCTGATGATCATTCAGTTGTTCGAGTAGGGCTGAGGCAGATTCTTTCGGGGATTAGAGATATAGCCGTAATAGATGAAGCAGCCAACGCCATAGAAGTGCTCGAAAAGGTCAAAAAAAACGATTATTCCGTGGTGATCCTGGACATCGCTATGCCCGGCAAGAGCGGTCTTGATGCTTTAAAAGAAATAAAGATTGAACGCCCTAAACTGCCCGTTCTCATACTGAGCATGTATCCAGAAGATCAATATGCAATAAGGGTCTTGCGGGCCGGAGCAGCGGGGTATATGACAAAGGACAGCGCACCGGATGAACTGGTAACAGCCGTACGTATCGTGGCAGAGGGCAGGAAATATGTCAGCCCTACATTTGCGGAGATATTGGCCCTCAATCTTGACACCGACAGGGAAAAGGAGCTTCATGAACTGCTTTCCGACAGGGAGTATGAGGTGTTATGCATGATTGCCTCAGGTAAGACGCTAAGCGAAATTGCCGGGCTACTGTTCTTGAGTGTCAAGACCATCAGTACGTACAGAAGCCGAATTCTTGAAAAAATGCACCTGAAAAACAATGCTGAATTGACCAGCTATGCTATACAAAACCACCTTATAGAATAAAGTAATCCCTTCTCCACCTGTAAGACAATTGCTTACAAAAACACGAGTATGTTCCTACAATGTTATTGGAAACCTTCCGATATTCTTCTTGATCCCCCTGCTATAGAATAAAAATAGAAAATGTTGCAGGCTATTCAGGTTTGCAACGAATAGCTTGCCAGATTTTAAATGTTCTCAAGGAGGGAACACAAATGAACAAATACAAAAACAAAGTGTATTCTAATCGGTGGTTTATCATAGCATTGACGGCTGTTTTTTTAATTGCAGGATGCGGTAGTTCAAGTAGTTCATCGTCTGTTGCTTCCCCAACCTCAGCAGGCGCCGGCACAGGCGCCGGGGGCTTAGGAAAAGGCCCGGCACCGGTGGCTCTTGGAACGGCCGGCAATTATGTGATTCTGGCAAAATCAGGAATCTCAAACGTTCCAACCTCCGCAATAACCGGAGATCTTGGATTGAGTCCAGCAGCCCATAGTTACTTAACCGGATGGGCATTAGTATTGGACGGTTCTGGTGTATTTGCGACATCGGCCCAGGTGACCGGGAAAGTATATGCATCCGACTATGCGCCTCCAACCCCTTCTAACCTGACCACGGCTGTAACCGATATGATGACTGCGTACACCGATGCCGCGGGACGAGCTCCTGATTATACTGAACTGGGTGCCGGAAATATTGGTGGGATGACCCTTCCCCCTGCCACCTACAAATGGAGTACCGGAGTTTTAATCCCAACGAATGTTACGCTCAATGGTGGTCCAAACGATGTCTGGATCTTCCAGATTGCGAAAGGTATTACCATGGCTTCCGCTGCGAAGGTAATCCTGACCGGTGGTGCATTGCCGAAGAACATTTTCTGGCAGTCCGCCGATGTTGTGGCCATTGGAACGACCGCACACATGGAGGGGGTGATACTGTCGAAGACAGCGATCACGCTCAATACGGGCGCATCGGCAAACAGCAGACTGTTGGCACAGACTGCGGTCACTTTGAACAGTAATGTGGTTACACAGCCTGCTCCATAAGACAAAAAAATAAAGGCAATCAGGAGAGTTCTACTCTACGGGGCATTGCCCGTGGAACTCTCCTGCCCCCTTTGATGTAAGCATGTGAGGCAAGGCCTCATAGAAAAAAGGAGGAAGATATGTTGTGGACGATCGCTGTAATACTGATAATTCTGTGGCTGCTCGGGTT
>JAKAHI010000066.1 GCA_021815065.1 bacterium
CGGATACAGGGTAAAGGGTACGAGCAGGCCGCACGAGGTCGTCGATATCGCACGGAGCAATTCCCTGGATCTGGTTATCACGGATCAGGCGATGCCGGGCATGGACGGTATAAAGCTGCTGGAGACCCTATCTTCGATGCAGGATCCCCCGCTTGTTATCATACTGACCGGGTATGGGACCATATCAAAGGCTGTCGAAGCGATGAAAAAAAAGGCCTTTGATTACATAACGAAGCCCATCGATATGGATCGCCTGCTGATGATTGTCAAGAATGCCCTTGAACTGAAAAGGCTCGACCGTGAGAACAGGGAATTGAGGGCGATAATCAAAGGGGAGGGGCTCGATACCATCATCGGGAGCAGCGGTATTATCGAAGATATAAAAAGGATCGTCAGGAAGATAGCCCCGACGAACTCGACGGTTTTGATAACAGGGGAGAGCGGCACGGGCAAAGAACTCGTAGCAAAGGCTATCCATAATCTGAGTTTAAGAAAAGCCGAGGCATTCTCCGCGGTCAACTGTGCTGCAATACCGGATACGCTCATAGAGAGCGAATTGTTCGGATACGAAAAGGGCGCCTTTACGGGTGCAAACGCCTCGAAGCAGGGCATCATCGGTGCGAGTAACGGCGGTACACTCTTCCTCGACGAGATCAGCGAGCTCAGCCTTGCCGTGCAGGCAAAGTTGTTGCGGTTGATCCAAAACAGGGAGATCAAACCGCTGGGCAGTTCGGAAATTATAGCGGTCGATATACGGATTCTGGCAGCTACCAATAAAGTTATCGAACAGGAGATTAAAAACGGCAGGTTCAGGGAGGACCTTTATTACCGGTTGAACGTGATTCCCATTCAGATACCGCCGCTGCGCGAGAGAAAAACGGATATACCGGTACTCATTGAGCACTTTTTGAAAAAGTATAACAGCATTCATTCCAAAAGCATCAATAAGCTCAACAACGATGCGCTCTCCCTGCTTTTGAAGTACAACTGGCCGGGGAACGTGAGGCAGCTTGAGTCAGTTATCGAGAGGACCGTACTTCTGACCGAGGGGAACACGATCACAAAGGACGATCTTCCGCTCGAGCTCAAGGTTACGCCGATAGAAATAAATAAGTACGAATTCGACCTGCCCGAGGCCGGCATCAATTTTTATGAGCTCGAAAAAGAAATACTGGTGCAGGCCATGAAAAAATCCGACGGCGTGATTGCCAAGGCTGCGAACCTGCTCGGCATGAGTTACAGGACGCTTCAGTACAGACTTGAAAAGTTCGGTATCAACAAGAGGTCCGAAGAAGTGTAGTACGGATCCTTGACTCTTTTTCGCCTTCCCGTTATACAAATGACGGACAGAGGATTAAAGATCTGAGAAAAGCGGGGTGGGTTTCTTTTGAAAAACAAAGAACTCTGGATATTCATATTCCTGGTCGGACTCCTGGGCTTTAGCTGGCCTGTCCTCGAGATCGTGCATAAAGAGGTCGCTGTCTATCTCTTCCTGTTCTGGGCAATCTTCATAGGTATTTCTGCAGTGATTGCCGGTATAAGCGGACGGCAGCGATGAATATCTACTCCGTGTATTTCCTTTTTGCCGCCCTGGCTTATCTGATCGTGCTTTTCATAATCGCGTACTATGCCGAAAAGAAGGAAAAAGCAGGCAGCAGCATTGTAAACAACCCCTATGTTTACTCACTCTCCCTTGCAGTGTACTGCAGCTCATGGACATTTTATGGCAGTGTCGGTAAGGCCGCCACCTCCGGACTTGCTTTCCTGACTATTTATCTGGGGCCGACCATGATGGCTGTGCTCTGGCCTGTCGTACTTAAGAAGGTCATTCGTATCACAAAGGCCAACAGGATTACGACGATATCCGATTTCATAGGCTCACGGTATGGAAAGTCGCTGGTACTTTCTGCCGTCGTCACCCTGATAGCGGTCATCGGTATTATTCCTTATCTCGGACTGCAGATCAAGGCGATCATGAGTACCTTTGCCATCATAACGGGAGAATCGGCGAGCAGCGGCATCGTCGGTCTGTTGCTTACCTTCGTCGTCGGCGTATTCGCCATCATCTTCGGAGCACGGCACCTCGATTCATCCGAACGGCACAGCGGTATTGTTTTTGCAATAGCGTTCGAGTCCTTCGTTAAATTGATCGCGTTTATCTCGGTCGGCGTTTTCGTAACCTATTTTTTGTTTCACGGCTTCGGCGACATTTTCTCACAGATCAGACATGCCGGATACGGAAGGCTGCTTGTACTCGGCAATGGATCGCGGACAAGTTATGGCGAGTGGTTTGCATTAAACTTCCTGTCCATGACGGCAATCATATTCCTGCCAAGGCAATTCCAGATGTCCGTCGTTGAGAATTATGACGAGTCGCATGTTACCAAGGCCCTGTGGCTTTTCCCGCTCTATCTTTTTTTGATCAATATATTCGTATTGCCCATTGCCTTTGCAGGGATTCTGAAAGGCGTAACGGAACACAGGGCTGACTACTTCGTCCTGACCCTGCCCTTGAAGTACGGCAATCATTTCCTGTCCCTCTTCGCATTTATCGGAGGATTCTCTGCAGCAATGAGCATGATGATCGTATCCTCCATAGCACTGAGTACTATGATTATGCACAGCATCATCATGCCCGGTATTGTAAAATTTCACAGCATGCCGAGGTTTCATACGTGGGTGCTCAACGTAAAAAGACTGGTGATCTTTGCAATCATATTCATGGGATATCTTTTTGCCGTATACATCGGGGAGTTTTATAGCCTTGTCGATATAGGATTGCGGTCTTTTGAAGCTGTAGCGCTGTTTGCACCGGCTTTTTTTCTCGGGCTTTACTGGAGGAGGGGGAACAAGGCCGGTGCCATAACCGGTCTTGTTGCAGGATTTTTCGTGTGGTTCTACACCCTGATGATGCCCGGAATGGTCAAAGCCGGTGTACTGCCGCAGACCGGTATCATTGGGCGAATGATGGATTCCCATTTCTTTAATCCGGACGCGCTGTTCGGTGTCCAGGGCCTGGGAAAATGGGGCGGACCCCTCGTATGGGGCATGCTATTGAATGTAATGTTGTATGTCGGAGTATCCGTATTTACGAAAAGGTCCAAAGATGAGGAGATCCAGTCCCTTGTTTTTGTTGAATCGTATGAGAAAATAAAGGAGCTTTCCGCCGGCAGTTCTTATACCGTTGCGGATATAGAGGACTTGCTTGCGCAGTATATAGGCCGTAGCGAGGCGCACGATGCAATCCAGCAGTTTCTTATCAGGAAGGACACAACCCGGGAACACCTTACGCCGCGGGAGCTTTTTGAACTGCGCAGTGATGCGGAGATGATCCTCGCCAGCGCAATAGGAACACCCATGTCATCCCTCATCTTCGAGAATAAGCTTGTGCTGACCGAGCATGAAAGGAGTGAACTCTCCGAATCCATCAAGGATATAACAAGGAGCCTCAGGACATCGCGCCAGGAATTGACCGAGAGGAACCGGGAATTGATGTACCTGAAAGAGTTCAGCGAGAATATTATCGAAAGCGCACCGGTCGGTATTATTACGGTTGACGGGCTTTTACGCGTTAACTATTGGAACAGGGAAATGGAACGGCTGAGCGGGAAGAAGCAGGGCGGGGTACTGAATCGGTCCATACTCCTCCTGCTGCCATGGCTCCCGAACAAGGTCTTTATGCAAAACATGGAAAACGAATTGACCCTGCGGGATCAGCTCGGTAAAACCTTCAAGGTGAAAACAAGCAGGTTAAAGGATAGTCTCGGCGGGTTTGTCATCATCATCGAAGACATATCCGAGAAAAAGAAGATGGAAGAACAGCTCCTGCAGACATCGAAGCTGGCAAACATCGGGAAACTGACCGCGGGCATCGCGCACGAAATAGGCAACCCGCTGGCATCCATCTTTTCGCTTGTGCAGGAACTGAGGACGTTGAAATTTCATTCCAGACAGGATGTATCGTTCACCGTCGAGTCCCTGAATACCATAAACAATCATATCGAGAGGATCGCCAAGATTGTTCGGAGCCTCGGCGATTTTGCCCGGGTCCACGCATCGGAAAAAACGAATGTCCGCATAGCGGATATCCTCGATCGTACCATCAGTCTTGTAAAGTATGACAAACGGTTCAAGCACATAGAATTCAACACGCTTGCTTCGGACATCCCGGAACTGCGGGTCAATGCGGATCAGATTCAGCAGGTATTCCTCAATCTCATTCTGAATTCGCTCGATGCCATGCCTGACGGAGGAAGACTCGATATCCGAATGCAGGCGAATGACGGTTTTGTCGAAATACAGTTCAGGGATACCGGTGCCGGTATCGATCCATCCATTTTAGACAAAATATTCGATCCGTTCTTTACAACGAAACCGTTAAGCAGGGGCACGGGATTGGGATTGAATATATGCTATAATATAATAAAGGAATACAACGGGACTATCACGGTTGAGAGTAAAAAAGGCGGGGGAACGGTTTTTTCAATAAAACTTCCCATAAAAGAGAATATCGGATAAAATAAAACAATGGCAGAAAGATTACTTATCGTTGATGATGAGCAGACGTTGAGGGAGTCCCTCCAGCGGGTATTCTCGCGAGAGGGGTATGATGCCGATGCGGTGAACAGTGCAGAATCGGCACTCGAACTGCTCGCTTCGAACGTTTATCATGTCGTCATAACGGATATTATACTGCCGGGCATCGACGGTATAGAATTGCTGAAGCGGATAAAGGAAAAGCTTCCGGAACAGCTCGTTATCATTATCACCGCCTACGCATCCATCGATACGGCCATCAGAGCGATACGGCTCGGAGCTTACGATTATATCGTAAAACCCATAGTCCACGAAGAAATAAAACAGACGGTAAAGAATGCGGTGAAACAACGTGCGCTGCAGAGCGAGAACATCCTGCTGAAAAAGCAAATAGAAAAAGAGTATGCCTTTACCAGCATCATTTCCGCGAGTACGCTTATGAACGGCGTGATAGATCATCTCAAGAAAGTAGCGGACACCAAAAGCAATGCGCTGATACTTGGAGAAACGGGTACGGGGAAGGAACTTATAGCGCGGGCGATGCACTTCAACAGCACGAGAGCGGATAAGCCGTTTGTACCGATAAACTGTAGTGCGATCCCCGAGAATCTGCTTGAGTCGGAGTTGTTCGGCTATGTCAAGGGTGCCTTTACCGGCGCATTCAATTCCAGGCACGGGCTTCTGGCACAGGCGGACAAGGGAACGGTTTTTCTCGATGAAATAGGAGATCTGGGTATCGGACTACAGTCGAAGCTATTGCGGGTCATCGAAGATCGTGAGATACGGCCAGTCGGCAGTACGCAAAGCATAAAGATCGACGTCAGGTTTCTCTTTGCGACCAACAGAGACATAGAAAAGATGGTGGCTGCAGGCACGTTCAGGCCGGACCTGTATTACAGGATGAATGTTATTACCATAAAACTGCCTCCTCTCAGGCAGCGGAGAGAAGATATAGAACCTCTGGTAAACTATTTTGTCCTGAACTATGCCAAAGAGCTCGGCAAACCCGTTCACGGTATAGAGAAAAATGCCATGGACTCTCTCAAAGCGTATCACTGGTACGGGAACGTACGGGAGCTTCAAAATGTCATCGAACGGGCAATCCTCATAACAGAAGACGGTAGTATCAAACCGGAGCATCTGCCGGACAATATAAGGATAGGCGGTTCATCCGCCGATAGTGCGCTGGCGGATAAACTGTCCATCGAGGATTATACGAAGGCCTTCATCGCCGAGTATCAGGACAGCTGCAATGAAACGCAGCTTGCGGGAATGCTCGGCATAACAAGAAAGGCATTGTGGGAGAAAAGAAAGAGATGGGGGTTGCAAAGATGACGGAAAATAACATGGAGACCATGATTACGCGTTATCCCGGCAAGTTCGTTTCCGAAAACAGGGTGTTCAGCCAGATACATCCCGGAAACAGGATATTCTTCGGTACCGGTTGTGGAGAGCCGCAGTACCTTGTCGGTGCGCTGATACAGTACGTCCAATCACACCCGAAAAGTTTTGTCGACGCAGAACTCCTCCAGGTCTGGACGCTCGGAGTCACCCCGTATTTCGACGAGAAGTTCAAAGAAAACTTCCGTCACAATTTTTTCTTTGTCGGAGCAAGTACCCGGGATACCATCAACAAGGGCATAGCGGACTATTCCCCGGTATTCCTCTGGCAGGTCCCCGAACTGTTCCGTAAAAAATTCATCCCAATCGATGTTGCGTTTATCCAGACTTCCCTTCCCGACGAACACGGCTATTTCAGCCTCGGCATCAGTGTCGACATTGTAAAATCAGCCGTAGAGAATGCATCCATGGTTGTTGCTCAGGTGAACAGGTTTATGCCGAGAGTCCATGGCGAGACCTTTATCCATGCGGAGGATATAGACTTTATCTTACCCCGCGATGAGCCTTTACTCGAGTTTGAATTCAAGGTACCCGATGAGATTGCTAAGAGGATTGGAGACTATGTTTCGCAGATTGTCCAGGACGGCGATACCATACAGGCCGGCTATGGAAGCCTTCCGAATGCGATCCTTTGCCAACTCTCCGGTAAAAAGAATCTCGGCGTGCATACGGAGCTGTTATCAGATGGCATCATAGATCTGATGAAGAAAGGCGTTATCGATAACAGCAGGAAAGAGCTCAACCGGTGGAAAACGGTTGCGGCATTCTGCATGGGGAAAAAAGAAACGTACGAATTTCTGCACGATAATCCTGCGATAGAATTCCGTCCGGTAAATTATACCAACAATCCCACGGTAATCGCCCGTCAAAAGAATATGACGGCCATAAACAGCGCACTGGAGATCGATCTGTCGGGCCAGGCAACCGCAGAAACCATCGGCAGGGCATTCTACAGCGGGATCGGGGGACAGGCCGATTTCATGCGCGGTGCTGTAGTGTCCCAGGGAGGGAAGACCATACTCGTGATGCAATCGACGGCAAAAAACGGAGAGGTTTCCCGGATAGTCCCGTTCCTCAGTGAGGGGGCAAAGATAACGCTGACCCCGGGTGATATACACTATGTCGTAACGGAATATGGCATAGCATAT
>JAKAHI010000067.1 GCA_021815065.1 bacterium
GCACCTCGATGAATGGGTAGCAATGGCGTATATGCTTACGCTTACCATTTTTCTCCCTTTTTTCGGAAGGCTCGCAGACATGTTTGGAAGAAGCAGGATGTACAATCTTGGTTTTGTCATTTTTACTATAGGTTCTGCATTATGCGGCATGGCGCCGAACATAGAATTTATGATTATTGCACGGGTGATCCAGGCAATCGGCGGCGGATTGCTGCAGGCGAACTCGGTCGCAATCATAACTCAATGTTTCCCGTCAAAAGAGCTCGGGAAGGCCATCGGTATTCAGGGTGCTGTGCAGGCGATTGCCATGTCAATAGGTCCGTTTCTTGGAGGACTCCTTATAAATCTGAACCTCTTCGGTACAAAATGGCGTTCCATTTTTTACGTCAATGTCCCGGTCGGGGTTCTTGGAACACTCGCAGCGTTGTACATATTACCGAGGGACAAGAGAGCAAAGATCAAAGAAAAAATGGATTACATCGGAAGCATTACCTTTGCTGCCGCATTATTGTTTCTCGTGCTGGCCTTGAACGAAGGACGGAAATTGGGCTGGGAATCAGATACGATTGTCACGTATCTTGTATTATTCATTATCTTTTTCGGCATATTCATTGTCCGCGAGTTAAGATTTAAATATCCTATGATGGATTTCAAATTATATAAGATATATGACTTTACAGCCGGAAATATCACCGGGTTCTTTTCCTATTATGTCCTGTTCGGTATTCTGTTTATCATGCCGTTCTATCTCGAAAATATAGCGAGATTTTCAGCATTTACGGCAGGCTCGTTATTAACCCCCATACCCATTACTATGTCTATCGTTGCCCCCATTGCAGGTGCACTCTCCGACAAGTATGGCCCGCCCATCATGACTTCCATTGGTATGTTTATATGTTCTCTTGCATCTTTCTGTATGATCTTCTCCGGCAGGAGCCCTGATGTTGCTGTACTGCTCATTGAATTTACTGCACTGGGATTGGGGATGGGACTATTCACCCCGCCGAACAACAGCGCTGTTATGGGAAGTGTTCCTGAAGAAAGACTGGGGAGTGCGGGCGGCATTCTGAATATGATGCGGGCAAGCGGAAGGGTGTTCGGTATAGATATTTCCGGACTCATCCTTATGTCGGTAACAGCAGCGTATCTGGGCAGGAGAGGCTATCTTCACGTGGACCTGAGCGGCGTACCTCATCAGCTCCGGGAAACCGGGTTTATGCACGGGTTTGTTATAGTCATTATTACCTACACGGTCCTCAATTTCGTTTCAGCGGTACTTTCTATAACCAAGAAGGGCAGGGTGAAGATGGCGAAAGAGCATTTTCTTTCGGAATAATTTATTTATCTCTTTGTCCGGTTTTTCTATAAGATTACGTCGTCATTGATGTAATAATTTACGCAGCCGCAGTCCATGGTTTTGACCTCCGGCATTTCTTCGACAAGTGATTTTATTCTGCCCGCATGCTCGGAATTCCGTACCCTGCCGCTCACCCGGACATTGCCATTCTTGACCATGACATTCAGCATGTAGTTTTTTGTCGTATCGTCAGACGCAAGCTTCGCTTTTATCTGGCTCTCGAGGGTGAGGTCTGCTATGGCCCTTTTTGAATTCTCGGTAAGCTGGAATTCCGGAGCTGTCGTCATGACGGCTATCATATCGCATGCCGTTTGTATGCTCGTATCATTCAAATTGATTATAACGTCGTACAGTGAGGGATCTTTCCAATCTATGTCGTAGAGGAACTTTGTCCATTGTTTCCTGTATTTGTCCATTTTTTTGATATACGGTATCGCCTCTTCCCGGGTAATCTTGTTGTGTTCCATGGCAAAGAGTATCCGCTGTTCCATACTCGCTATGACCTTGACCTTGATGACCGGGCACGCATTTTTCAAGAGAAGGTGGCCTGCATGTCCGTCATACACAATGTTATCGTTTTTTGCCTGTTCACAGAGCGTCGCTTGTATATAAGACAGGTAGCGGAACCTGTCGATATTCAACGATAGCCGTTCTTTGATGGCAGGTTTTGTTTCCATGGCTGTTATGAGCTGGTTTTCGGAAATGCCGTACTTTTCAGCGGCTTCCACAAGGATCTCCCTGCTGACCGGTTTATACCCGAGTTTTTTTGCGAGACATTCGGCGAGTTTTTCTCCGCCGCTGAACGTTCCTCTTGATATGGTTATTATGGACATGGCCGGTTATCTCCTTCGATCAGATTTTATGAATCTATAACCTCGAATTGATCTTATCTTTCATTTCTCTCACGGCGGACATAATACCGGTAAATACTGCCCTTGCTATGATTGAATGGCCGATGTTGTACTCCGTTATCGCGTCTATTCTTATTATTGGTTCTATGTTGAGATAAGTAAGCCCGTGCCCCGCCGCTATGCCAAGCTTTAGTTTTTCCGCAGTAATAACCGCGTTGACTATTTGTTGAATATTCGTTTCAAGCTCTTTGCCCGTTTTTGATTCACTGTACCGCGCTGTACTTATTTCGATTACATCGGCGCCTACCCGATGGGATGCTTTCACCTGGTCGAGGTCGGGATCTATGAAAAGGCTTACCGTGATATCCGCATCGTGAAACAACCGTATGTATTTTTTAAACGATTCCATGTTCAGGGCAACTTCGAGTCCTCCCTCGGTGGTAAGCTCTTCCCTGCGTTCCGGCACCAGCGTCACGGTATCCGGTTTTACGTCGAGTGCAATCTTTATCATTTCCTGTGTCGGAGCCATCTCAAGGTTTAGCTTCGTTTTGACGATCTTCCGTGCAAGCTCAAGGTCCCTGTCCTGGGTATGCCGTCTGTCCTCTCTGAGATGCATAACGATACTGTTCGCGCCGGCAAGCTCTATGAGGCTTATTGCAGATACCGGATCGGGTTCGCTGGTTTTTCTCGCCTGCCGTATGGTTGCTATATGATCGAGATTAACACCAAGTTTCTTCATGGTTCGTCACTCCTTTGACCCTATAATATCATATATTGTCGTTCTATTCCTACCATTTTCTTTGGATCCATACATCCCCTTGTCCGCGTGGAGTATGAGTTCGTCTTTGTTCTTGGCATCTTCCGGCATGGAAGATATTCCGATACTGATGGTAAACTTCATGGCTTCACCCGTATCTGATTTCATGGCAGATGTCTCGATTTTTTTTCTCAGCCGTTCCGCTGTTTTATACGCACCCTTTGCATCCGTACTCGGCAGGAGGATACAGAATTCTTCGCCGCCGTATCGTGCCGCATAATCCACATCCCTTATGGTCTGCATGATGATTTCCGATAGTTTTTTTAATACTCTGTCACCCTGAGGATGTCCGTGGGTATCGTTTAATATCTTGAAATGATCGATATCTATCATGAGTAATGCCAGAGGTTTGTTGTACCTGATAGCCTCTTTGATCTCTGTCTCCAGGTACTCCTGAAAATGCCGGTGATTGTGCAGGTTGGTGAGACCGTCTGTTATGGCTAATTTGCCGAGTTTATCGAAGAGGATCGAGTTATACAATGAAATGGAAACCTGATTGATAAGCGTGTCCAGGATTATGCTTATCCGTTCATTTATGGTGCTTTCCATGAACAAAACTATGAGTCCCACTTCTTCCATCTTTCCTCGCAGCGATATGATGGCAGTATATTTGAGGGCTTTGTCCGGCGTATAAAGATTGTACAATGCGGGATACAGGAGCTTTATCTGGGATGTCATGACCTGCGAGTTTACCGACAACTGGTTTTCCAGTATTCCGTCATGCATGGGTTCGGTGTCGATGAATAAATCTTTACCGACAATATCTTTATCGATGTTCTGCGTGAAAACTATATCAAAACTTCTGTGCTCATTCTTTGTTGCAAAAATACCCGCGCTGGCACTGGTGATTCTTATGATCTCACTGAGGGATGCTTTCGCTATATCTGACGCATCGATATGATGGGAAAGGGTTCTTACGAAGGTATACATGGCGCCTTTCTCATACATATCGTACCGTAATTTATACTGTAGTTCTATGTTGTCCATCAGATCGATAATCTGATTCGATATTACCGTTAACAGTTTTATGTGTTCGTCTGTGAAGGCCTGCACCTCAAGGCTATCGACACAGATTATACCTATGATATCATTTGCCCGCACAGCAGGCACAGCCAGGAAAGACTTAATGCCTTCATTCCTGGTGTAGTAGGGTATGTCCTTGATGTCGCCTTTTATCTCGTTGAGGAGCATGCTTTTCTTATTTTTCAATATCCAGCCTATATAGGGATCATCCGTCGACAGCGGTTTATCCATAGTTATCCATTCGCTGTTCGAGGATATTTCCCTGCCTTTCAATTTCATGTCGTTATCGGTAAGGTAGAGGATCACGGTGAACGCGTGTATCGTCGAGCGTAGCGTATCAACGATATTGAACAACCTTTCATTGAGCATGACCATAAGTCTGTTTTTTTCCTTCTTCAGGCCGTCGTCAGAAATAATTTCAGAGTATTGTACGGAATCGACCTTTCCCCCCGGTTTCAGGCTGAACTCTACAGGTGCCTCCTGGAGCGTGGCTATCTTGTTTTTCAGCCGGTCTATTATCTTTCTTTCATATGCCACCAGCAACCCTATGGTTATGACCGATATCATGGAAACGATGGAATAAAACAAAAAACGGCCGTACGGCGTTGAAGAGACATAATCCTTTGTTAAGAACAATACTGCCGCGTATACTACGGTGATAATCCCATCGGCCATACCGAACAATAATGTTATAAGACTGAATATCAGGTATATGGAAGAATAAGCGTTGAAGCGGAAGGTAAGCTCAATATAAGCAAGCATTACCATGAAGGCAGCAACAATGAGCAGCGAAAGCATGGTATTTTTTATATTCTGCGGAATTTTAGTCGCTATGTAAGAAGTAATCGAAAAGATAAAAAAGAGAGCTATAAAGATCAGAAATAATATATTGTTGTAATCACTGCCATAACCTATGCCGAATAGATAACAGGCAGAAGTGGCTGCAAGCATAAGGAAGAACAGGAATATGATAAAAATATGTTTCTTCTTAAGATTCAGCATTATGTGGAAACAGCGCTTTTATTTCTCTTGGGGGGCTACCGGCGAAAACTGAGGAGCACTACGGTCATTTTTTTTGAGGTAGACTACTACATCATCTTTTTTCACCATACCAAGCTCTTCGCGCGCTATCTTTTCGATATACAAGTTATCAGACTGCAATAAATTTATTTCTGCTGCACTGTCGTTTTTTTCCTGCAGTAACACCTGATTCTTTGCATCGGTCCGTGCTATATTTTTTTTGATTTTCCACAGATCGTATACGCCGCCGTGCGATGCCGTAACGTATACTGCCATTCCTATAATGAGAAGCAATAGAAATCTATAAAACCACTTCATCAATTTGTAACGGTGTTACCTCCCTGTAAAGCAGTGAAAAGATGGATACCTTTCAGTATATCGAGAGCGCGTTTTATCTCACTGTCATTCAACAGATCCTCGGTTGTTTTTGTTTCCTTGAGCTGTTCATGCGGCAGTTTGTTTTGTGCCGGGAAATGCCCTTCGAGGTCCTTTTCTTTAACGCCGAAAATATTCTGGGATTCCTCTTCTACGACCTTTTCTTCATGCATGGTTATGTTGGGCTGTATTCCCTCAGCCTGGATGGATTTTCCGTTCGGCGTGTAGTAAAGGGCAGTGGTAAGCCGCAGTGCCGAGCCGTCTTCCAACGGAATGATCGTTTGGACGGATCCCTTGCCGAAGCTTGGCGTCCCGACGATTATGGCTCTGTGGTGATCCTGCAGCGCACCGGCTACGATTTCAGAAGCACTTGCCGTACCTCCGTTAATGAGTGCTACTATGGGATAATCGGGTTCGACGTTTTTGCCGCTCGCCATAAACTTCAATTGTTGATCCGGAAGTCTCCCCTTCGTGTATACAATGAGGCCGCTCTTAATAAAACGGGAGGCGACATCGACTGCCTGATTGAGCAATCCGCCGGGGTTATTTCTCAAATCGAGTATTATACCTTCGACGTTATTGCCTGTTTTCTTATGTATCTCATCAAGGGCCTTCATGAGTTCGCTGTTTGTCGTTTCCTGGAATTGAATAATCCTTATGTATCCATAATGCCCGTCGATTACGTCATATTTGACACTCTTGATCTTTATAATCTCTCGGGTGAGCACAAACGTCTTGGGCTGCTTCATTCCTTCCCGAAAAACGGTTATTTTGACTTTGGTGCCGCTCGGCCCGCGTATCATCTTGAGGTCCTGTTCGAGGGTGAGGTCCCTTGTTGGTTTGCCGTCAATCATGATGATTTTATCGCCGTGCTCTATGCCTGCCTTTGCAGCAGGGGTATCTTCTATGGGAGCTATGACCGTCAGTATGCCGTCCTTTAAGGTGATGGTCATTCCTACTCCGCCGAATTGTCCCTGGGTACTTACTTCTAGGTCTTTATATTCACTGGGCGTCATGAAGCCTGAATGAGGGTCGAGAGAATTGATCATGCCCTTTAATGCGCCGTATATGAGTTTCTTTGTACTTACCTGTTCTACATAATCTTTCTGGACCTTGTTCAGAACGGATGTAAACAGCCCGAGTTCTTCGTAACGGCTTTCACTGCTTTGCGGCTGTTCCTTGTTTGCTACGATTTTTGCTGCAAATGCCGATGTAACTGCAAGAATAAGAACTACTATCAACCAGCCCCGCATCGTTTTCGGTTTCATTTTTTCCTCCGTATTCGGTTTATTCATTTTTATATCATAACGCCTCTTTGTTGAAAAGACAAGAGATTGAAGAACCCAGCTGTAAAGAACGTGGTCAAGGCGGGTATCCAGTTCAGCGGATGGAGTGTTGACAGAACGGATATTTTGCAATAAGTCAAAGAAATCCTGTTCCTGCAGATCTCTGTTATTACGGAAGACGGAAGATAGGAGAAGAAATAATATTGATAGGGAGGTAACATGAAGAGGGTCAGGCTTATCGTTTAT
>JAKAHI010000068.1 GCA_021815065.1 bacterium
TTATACCGGCCTTGACCGTTGCACTATCGACACTCGAGAGCATTTTTTCCATGATATACGAGTCATGGATGTTCGATTGCCGTACAGAACTTCTTACAAAAGCAGCATCCTGTTCGTTCAGGCTGTCGTAGAGCTGAAGCAATGACCTTGCCGCTGCATCTCTGTTGGATCGTTTGTTGTCTTTTATTCCCTCAATAAGATAGGACACGACAACGGGATCATGGGTTGCACCGAGCAGGTCGAATGCAGCTTTTTTGAGGAGCGGGTCTTCCATGAGAGGCACGATGTCCGCTATGGGGATCTTGAATCCTTTTTTGCCGAGATTGGCAAGGGCTTCGATGGCGGAGAAAACGATGTAAACCTCCTTTTGTTTCAGGAGCCCGGTTATGGAGGGAATGACATCTTCTGTACCGATCTTGCCGAGCGCTTCCGTAGCTGCCGTAGACAAATTCTGCTGGGGACTCGATGTCAGTTTAATGAGAACGGGAATTACCTCGGGATCTCCTATGTCTCCCAGCACATCCACGAGAAGCTTCGATAACTCCCACTGGTCAGCATCGATTGCCCGAATAATGTGTTTGATGGCTTTTTTACCGGTTTTTGTCAGTCCTTCAACCCCGGCCGTTCTCAGTCCGGCATTATCCTGAGAATTTATTATATCTATAAAAAGACCGGTAAGTATGTCCGGATCCTGCGCTCTCAAGAGGGACTCCAGAGCGGTTTTTCGTACTCTGAAACTCTCGTCGCCGAGCAGTGCCGTAAAGAGTTCCCTGTTGTCATCGAACCGCAGGGTGCCGATGCTTCCGGCAAAGGCAACCTTTTCCTCCTCAGACATACTGCCTATATCGTGCCGTGTTTCTGTCATTGCTCAATCCCCAGTTCTTTTTTCTTTTTCTGCACCAGCTCGTCGAGCGATTCTTTTAAAAAGTCCTCCTGCTGACGTATGTGTTCTGCGATCCTTTTTT
Source organism: bacterium (assembly GCA_021815065.1). Taxonomy (GTDB): domain Bacteria; phylum JAMCPX01; class JAMCPX01; order JAMCPX01; family JAMCPX01; genus JAJYLM01. The sequence goes on from JAKAHI010000068.1 coordinate 966, forward strand.
TGAAGAGCTTCTTCCCTTCTTCGAGATCTTTTTCCAGGACCTCTTCAACCATATTCTGCCGGATGCCCTGTTCAAGGACATCCTGATTGTACAGTGCAATGTCGGATATAATAATGCGCGCAAGCCTTTTTGCCTTTTCTCTGTCCTGCTTATCCGCCGGCGTTTGTACGAGCTCTTCTTCGTTGAACTTCTCGGTATCGCTGGTTTTCACCTCGGGCGAGGGTGATTCACTCACTCCCACACCGACCTGGGCTGCTTCCGCTACCGCGGGCGTTTCCTGAACTTCTTCCTGCCTGCTTATCAGCCTGTTTATTTTGGCTGTCAGACTGTCCCTGATATGGTGCTTCTCTATAAAATCATCCGCGCCGTAAAGGCTCTGCGGTATGCGCTTGTAGCGTGTTTTATCGTATATCGACGCAACGAGTATGACCTTGATGCTCTGCAGACGTTTATCTTTCTTGATCAGCTCCGGGAATTCGAAGCCGAATATGTCCGGCAGTGCGACATCCACGATCACCACTTCGGGGTGGGTGTCCTCCATAATGGAGACCGCCTCGACGCCGTTCTTTGCATACAAGGGAAAGAATTTCTCCTCCCGGAGCAGCTCCCCCATCATTTCCCGCATGGAACTCGAGGCATGCGCTATCAGCACCTTCCTTCCTTCCGCAATAACCGGCAGTTCCTCTTTCGCTCTTTCCGGAACTGGAACTGTCTTCTTCTTCATGAGGAATATCTGTCCGCACTTCGAACATCTCAGTTTCAGGCTGTCGCCGGATATTCTGTTATCGTCCACTTTATAGGTTATTGCGCATTGGGGGCAGCGTATGATCATGGTACCGTTACACCTTAAACATTTTTAATATGTCCTGCAGGACACTGGACTGCTTATCGAGGAGTTTTGATATCTCGTTGAGCTGGGAAACATTCGAGACGTTTTCACCGGACGAGGTTTTGATCCTTCCCAGCGAAGACATAACGAATTCGTTTGTCTTTGCCTGTTCCTGCGTTGCCTTATTAATGAAATTAACCATCTCCGAGATATTTTCTATAGCCTGGCTGATGAATTTGCTGCTCTTGGACTGCTCCTCCATTGAATTCTTCACCTGCTCGGAAACGCTCCGCATCCTCTCCGATGCCTTGGTGATCTGTTCCGATCCCCGCGCCTGTTCCTGCGTTGCCTTGGCTATCTCTACCATCATCGTCGTTATATTGGTTATTGCGTTGGTTACCTCTTTGGAAGCCTTTGTCTGATCCTGCGTTGCCCGTGCTATCTCTCCGGACATCAGGCTCGCCTGGGAAGAACTTTCGGATATTTTCAGTAATGCCGTTCCCGCGGAGTTCGCAAGCTCGCTTCCCTTTTCTACCGCTTTATTGACGGAAACAACGGAATCCTGCGCTTGTATGGATTCGGACTGGACCGCCCGTATGATGTTCGTTATCTCCTTGGTTGAAGACGCTGTCCTCTCGGCGAGTTCCTTTATCTCATCCGCGACAACCGCAAAACTCTTTCCGTATTCTCCGGACTGGGAGGCGATAATGGCGGCATTCAGGGCAAGGAGGTTGGTCTGTGCGGTAACCTCTTCGATTACATTCAGGATCTTGCCTATATCGTCGACCTTCTGGACGAAACTGCCGATTGTTTCCGCCACATGATTCGAAGCCTCCTTGATCTGCTTCATGCCCTCAATCGTTATGTTTACGGAAGAGACCCCTTCTTGCGCGTCCGCCATAACCTTGTTCGCTATGACAAAGGTTTCATTCGTATTGGCCTCTATCTGCTTTGTCGAGGCATCCATCTCAACGATGGATGTCGCGGTCTCGTCGGTTATCCTGAGCAGTTGCTCGACGTTGCCGGCAACCTGTTTTATCGATGCGCTCATCTCTTCTATGGATGACGTTGTTTCCTCTATGGCCGAAGACAGCATCTCCACGTTTTCGAGCACCTCTTCTATACTCGACGAAAGCTCCAGTACCGAAGACGCACTCTCTGTCGATGAGTTATGCAGGGTATCGGTATTCTTGGCTATGTCCTTGATAGATGCATTGAGCTCGGTCATGGATGATGTCGTGTCCTCTACGGATTTCTGCTGTATCTCCGAAGATTCAAGCAGGGATGCGGCGTTCTTGGTTATCTTATGCACAACATCTACGATCGCCTCTGATGTAGCCCGTACATTGCTCAAGACCTGTCTTAGGTTTTCCGACATGGCATTAAAAGAACCGGCAAGAAGCCCTATTTCGTCTTTCGATCTCGACGGTACGGTCTGGGTAAGATCGCCCTCCGAAAGCGCGGATGCCCTCTCCGCTATCACCGGTATCTGCCCGACAATGCGCTGCACGAAAAAGAATGTCAGCACAGTACCGATAATGAAGTTTATCAGTACAATAAGAACAGCCCCGAGCATAAGCGATGTAAATTTTTTGCTGATACTGTTGAACGACATGCCGAGGTACACATATCCCCGCACCGTTTTCGACTGCCCGGACTCGTTTTGCCCGTTCAGCGAAGAACTGGTTGTAACGACATCCTTATTTATCTCCAGGAATTTTCCCGATGTGCCCAGGCTGACCGTTTCACTCTTGCCCTTCGGACTCGCAAGTATCGGACTCAACTCATTGGAAAGCCCCGATTCCCTGAACCTCGATACGAGCACATTGTCCTTTCCGTCCGTGACTACGACGTACGCGATATCCCTGTCCTTCAAGATATTTTCCATGAGCTCGTTCAACAGCACTTTGTCTTCCGCAATGACGCCGAACCGTATGTTGTAGGCGAAATTTTCCGCTATCATGTCCCCCCGTTTTTTGAGCTCATCCGTAGACAGGGATCTCGTCAGGAGGAGATAATATCCGCTGTAAACGATACTCAGTGCTATGATGCCCCAAATGATATAAAAAATAAATTTCAATCTCAGGCTGTGCCGTATATTCTGGAATTCCCCGATAAATTTCATTCTTTGCCTCCTGTTTCCTGTTTTTTGTTTTTAAAAACAAGATTCTTAAACTGGACCCTTTCCGTCGTCGTCAATATCCGGTCCAGATTCAGCACCAATATGATTCTGCCCCGATCACTGACAACGCTCGATAAATACTCCGATTCTATGCCCTGAACTATCCTGGGCGGAGGTAAAACCTTTTTTGCAGGCACCCGTAAAACCTCTTTCACCCCATCAACGATAAGTCCCGCTACTTTATCTATGACCTTTATGATAACTATCCGCAGCTTGTCCTGTGCATCGCCGGCGGGGACCTCAAAGCGTTTTCTCATATCTATGACGGGTATAATATCGCCCCGAAGATCGATAACGCCCTCTAAAAACTCCGGGGCTCTCGGTACGGGCGTTACCGGCATATATTTGATGATTTCGACTATTTTCATAATATCTATCGCATAAAACGCGCTGCCGATGCTTATAAGAATAAGCTGCACGCTGTCTTCCGCGGTGGACGCCGTCTTGATGTTTTTTTGTGTATTCATATCTGCCATACTGTTCATTTTGCCTTGAGCATGTCGGATTGCTTCAGAATTTCTTCGAGTTTCAGCAGGACCGTAAATCCACCCTCACTGGTACTGATTCCTGAAAGGAACCGGATATCCACACTGCCGACCGTGTCTGCCGATTGAATTGATCCGACCGCCACCCTTTTTACGTCTGGTATGCTGTCTACCACGAGTCCGGTCATCGCGCCCTCGAAAGAAATCATGACAAGTCTCGTACTGGCTGTAAAATCCAAAAAGGGCAGGCCTATACGTTTTCTTAAATCTATAACAGGAATAATTTCCCCGCGCAGGACCGTTATGCCGAGAACGAAATCAGCGGTGTTCGGTACAGGCGTTATCTCCTTTATTCTGATGATCTCCTTCACGGTACTCAGGTCTATGGCATACTCCGCCTCTCCAAGTCCGAAACAAAGCAATTCCTTGTCCTGAACATCCGGTGAATGCTTTTTCAATTCATCCTTCGCCAGTTCCGCGAACGGCTTCTCATCTCCCCCGGAGGGTATCTCCGCGGGGCCGTTGTCTTGTATTTTTATCTCCTGTTCACGTACAGCGGCCTCCGGTTGCGGGCTGTGTGCTTCAGCTCCCGGAGTACCGGCTGCCGGCGGTTGGGCCTGCATCAGCTGCTCATGGCCGGGAACTTTGTGCTCTTTATCCCCCGCCTGCCGCTGCTCGGCTGCCTGCTGCTCTTTTGCTTTTTTTCTCAGTTTTGAAATATCCATACCTTATGCCAGACTTATCCTAATATCGTCTATGATAGCCTCTATAACACGGGCATCTATGGTGTTAAGTTCTTCCCCATACCCATACAGCAAGGCATTGCTGCAAAGGGTGTTTATCGTCCTCGGGATACCGTTCGAATATTTGTGAATGAGTTCTACCGCAGATGCCGTAAAGAGGGGTTCTGATCTGCCCGCTATGCGGAGCCTGAACTCTATATATTTTCCCGTATCCTCGGGACCGAGGGACCCGAGATGATATGACATGCCTATCCGCTGCCTGAATGCGGTGTAATGTTTTGCCTGCAGTCTTTCTCTGAATTCTGTCTGGCCGATGAGGATGATCGTTATGAGGTTCATATTGTCGAGCTGGTAATTCGTCAGGAGACGGATCTCATCTATGGTATCTTTTGAAGGTATCAACTGTGCCTCATCCACAAACACGACAGGGGTGATATGCTGCTCGTAGAGTTCCGCTATCCGCTCGCTCATTTGTTCTATGATGTCCTGTTTAAAGTACTTGATATCCTTGATGCCGAGCCTTTTCGAGATTGTTTTTAAAAACTGGGCTGGTGAAAGCCTCGGGTTTATTATGTTGACGACCAGAGAGCTGTCGTCGAGTGAATCCATTGCTGTCCTGGATATCGTTGTCTTACCGGAACCGATATCTCCCGTCAATACGGCAAGTTCTTTTTCCTGAATCGCAAAGAGTATACGTTCGAGGGCTTCTTCATGCTGACGCGATTTGTAGAGATACCGGGGATCGGGCGTTTTGCTGAAAGGCTTCTCCTGTAATCCATAGAAACGTTCGTACATAGTTATACCTTCACTGCCTCTTCTATAAAGACCGACACATCCAGTACAAGCACAATCTCTCCCGAGCCTATGTCGGCGGCACCGGATATCCCCCTCGTACCTTTTAACAGTTTTCCGAGAGGTTTGATAACAACGTCCTGCTGCCCGACAAACCTGTCCGCGAGAATGCCTATCCAGCGCTCCCCGCTTCCGACAACCACGATATAATAATTATCTGCTTTTTCCGGCTTCTCCGTATGAAAGTTAAAGAACCTCGGGAGCCTGATGACCGGGATAACGCTTTCCCTGAGCTTTATAACTTCTTTGTTTTCAATAATCCTTATTTCGTCTGCCCTGATGGAGAGACTTTCGTTGATGGAATTCAGCGGCACCGCATAACGCTTCCCCTCGGACTCGATAAGGAGTGCCTGAATGATTGCAAGGGTAACCGGAAGGGTCAGGGTAAACCTTGTCCACCTGCCCTCCTGCGTATCGACGTCTATCATTCCGCTGATGACCCGTAAGTTCGTTTTCACGACATCGAGTCCGACGCCCCTGCCCGATACTTCGCTGACATCCGATTTTGTGGAAAAACCAGGAAGGAACAGCATGTTAAAAAGCTCTTCACGCGCAGGCTTCGCCGTATTACTCAGTAATCCCTTTTCCACCGCCTTACGCTGTACCGAGGAGAGCGAAATACCCCTGCCGTCATCCTCCACCTCTATAAGGACATGGTTGCCCTTTTGATAGGCACGAATGGTTATCTTGCCCTTGGGAGGCTTGCCCGCTATGATCCTCTCGTCAGCAGGCTCGATGCCGTGATCAATCGAATTGCGGATTATGTGCATC
>JAKAHI010000069.1 GCA_021815065.1 bacterium
GGCTATCTCCGTGTCGTGTATAACACCAGCTCCCTGCATTGCCAGTGCAGTAATGATATTCTTTTCCATCAATTGGATGACGAGCGGTGAAAGCCCTACCTTAATGACGCTGTCCCCCATTGCAAGGATGACCTGTTTGCTGTTCTTTTTTGCGGCTACTATTGCATTGGCCGACGCTATAAGCTCACCCGCTTTCAGTATCCTGGGAAGACTGCCCATGAATTGCTTTACCGTCGAGCCCTCTGTATAAGGGGCGGCAAAGTCCTGTATTTTAACCTTGTTTTTCCGTGTTTTTATTGAACTGGTCTTTACTCTCTTCAGATCTATTGGCTCTATCTTCATGTATCCTCCTCAGGATTTAAAGGTAAATCGTAATTTGGTTATGGGATCCCCGTAACACTGGCAACTTGCGATTTCCGATTTTATTTCTTTAAATTTACACATACCCAGAAATTGTTCAAGCCATCCCTGAACATTTTTCACATGTGCCATATCGATATCGGGAAAATCCTTTATTGTTACGGTAGCTTCGTTCTTTGATACTATGTTGACCTCGGCAACACCGGAATCGTAATAACTGCTCCATACACTCATGGCCCTCGTGATCAGCGTTTTCGGATCAACAAACGTCAGAAAGATCTTGTAGATCGTTTTCAGATCATGCTCTGCCGAGAGTCTGCCCTGCGTTATACAGTAGGATAAATCTCCTCTGCCTGCGGACTTATCCAGTGTTTTCAACAGGTCCGTGTAAAGTTTATAGGGATACCATGCCGTAAGCAGAATGTGTTCATCCATATATTTCTTCGTCTCCGGCGGCAGTGCATTGATGATCTTCGGAAGAGTGTCTTTCTGGTTCTTTTTTATAAATTTTATTAAACCGAGAATTGCAACACCTTTCACCTGTGCCATTATTTCTCCTTCTCCAAGAGCTTTATTTGTGCATAGGTTACTCTATAATTTCATTTCAAGTCAACAAGTTGAACCTTTTATACTTTTGTAATCTATGATCCGGCTCATATACATATTAAATATCGGTATTACATTGTACGTATGAAATTGAAAGATATTCCATTTCCCAGAGAATACGGCTCATGGGGTATACTGATCACCTCATGTATCATCGGTGTGTTTTTACAGCAGTACCCGTCATGGATTGATCTTGTTTCCATTGCGGGCATCGGCATGTTATTTATGACAAAGGCATCCATTGCTGCCTTTATAAGGAGGCGTACTCCGTTAGCTTTTATTTTGACCTTTGGTTATGCCGCTGCAGGATTATTTCTGCTTGCTCCGGTTCTTTTGCACATGCGTATCGAAAATATCCTTATCCTGTCGGTCGTTCCCTTGCTCACCGTTACCGTGTATGCGTTATCAGCGTATCTTCACAGGGAGCGGGCTTCTCTTGTCGAGTTTTTTGCAATGGCTACGCTGACACTCCCCGTCCTGTTTTTCTCTACCGCGGCCCATAATGCCATGAACGCAGAGATAGCGGCACTTTGGTTTCTTACGTTTCTCTATTTCTCTGCGAGTATTTTCAAAGTAAAGATGCTCATAGTCAAAAAACGTTTTTTCAGGATTGCCAACATAGTCTACCTGTTCCTCGTTTTTATAATTCTCTCAATATTCATCTATGGAGATATCGTGCCATTGCTGGCCGGTGCCGCATTCTTGCCGTTGCTGGATAATGTGTATAGCACGTTCCCGGCACACAGCGGCAAAAGAAATCTGAAGCGCATCGGCATATTCGAACTTGTCAAAGGGAGTGCGTTCGCTTGTATTCTTATTGTTGCGGCAAAAACAACTCTGAAAATTTAAAATTGACAATCTTAAAAAAATATTCTTTTACATCTTGACAAAACGATTCATATCATGTTAATTTCTTGAGTATGAAGCACTTTAATCGTGAAATTAAAGGAGAATGTTATCATAACTGCACGGTATAGGTATAATGATGTCTTTGAAAACGTGCCAGCATTTACTTCTTCAAGAGTACTCTTATCCTTTCTTACATTTTCATATCCTGTTCAAAAAAATTACAGTCTAAATTTTATTCGCACTCTTTATATTAAAAAAAACGGGAGGTGAAAAAATAATGGCTACAAAGAAAAAAGCAAAAAAAGCAACTAAGAAGAAGAAATAAATGAACCAGGTCTGAATTTGACTTACTGCATAGGGCTGAACTTGCTTCAACAAGTTCAGCCCCCTTTTTTAGAAAAGAACACATTGGATACTAACTGTGTTACACTATAATAAAGAAATAAACCAGCTGTCAACGGTTTTTATCTAAACATTAAAACAATTAATTATCAGCTTGTTAGTTATTATTACTCCATAAAATATACCTATTATGTGTTACCTATTGTAAAACAAGAAGTTTATATAAATAGATGCAGCAGCAATTTATTGAAAAACCATGCGGAATATTGTGAAAATATTGTTTAAATTCAATTAGTTGTGCTTTTAAACCCTATAAAATCTATATATAGCGGTATTTTATTGAGTAAAAATATCGCGGCATTATCTCAGAAGCTTAACCCGAAAAATGCAATAAGGAGGTTTACTTATTCTCTCAATCCCGCGATCCACCTGCTATCTATACATTACCATATAGAAACGAGATTTCAGTCCTCTGTATGTTTACCCCGTTAGAAACTCAGAAGATGATAATTTGTACGACAATAGATTGAAAAATTATTATAAAAACGTCTGCATTATTCTGACATTTCTAACGGGGTTTATATGCTATTACCCGGCATGATCTTCTCAGCGGATTTTCGAAGAATACCTTTATCTGACGCGGGATTATCGCTCATTGCATAAACCTCCTTATTTTCCAATCGCATTTCTCGGGTTAAGAAATGCACGCGGTAGCAGAGAACCCTATAAATAAAAGATTAGATTTAATCCCATGCTTAAACTATCAAGCGGTGCAATAGCTTTTCCGTTCTTTTGATACAAGTTTATGTGTCTGTACCTCAATTCGAGGCCCAGGGAAGAATAAGAGGTCAGATACGTTTCCATACCTATCATGCCCTGTCCGCCGGCACCGAAGCCTGAACCCGAACTCTGTGCTCCGTTTATTTTTTCGTTCAGGGAAAGGGATGCGAGATAAACAGGACCTACGCCTGCATAAATGCCGAAGCTGTTCATGGGTACGTAGAGCAGGATGTTCAGGGATACCGGAAAACCGGAGTAAGAATTTTCTATTGTTGTTCCTGAAATGGTATTCGATGATAAGCCATAGAGATAATCAAATTCTCCGGTGAGCATGAGATCCTCGGTTATCCCGTAGCGTGCGGTAGCCCCGACATAACCTATTGATCCTGTTTGATTGGTCAGGGTACCGGTCGAATCGGGATTTATAGTGTAGGATGAATAAGCGAAGTCTGCGTTTACCGACCATCTGTTTTTTATGGATCTCCCTCCTGTTTCCGGCGAAACGGGAACAGCACCGGGTACCGTAATAGTGCACGCAGCGGTAGATGTAAAAGCTGTTGATGTGATGTCTTGCGCTTCACCGGCATACACCGGTGTACCGGAAACTCCTGATAAGAAGATGAAGAGTGAAAGTACTGCGGACATGGCTAATAGTTTTTTCATTAGAATTTTTCTCCTTTTGCCTCTCGAATGTGACTACCAATAGGTTTTATCCTGTTCCATATATTGATAAAGAAAAGCACGATACCGGCTATCTCACCGAAAGAGCCTGCCACAATGGCCCACGCTATCCAGCGGGAAAGTATGAACCCATTGAGGATTTCACCGGCAGAACGCACCGCGATTGCTGCAAACATCAGGTAAAAAGTAATCTCTGCAATCAAGGGGCTGTAAAAAACCTTTTCTCTCGGTCTTGGGAAAAGCCAGAGCGCAATCCCCATGATGAGCATCATGACGAATCCTACCAGGATTAAATGGGTGTGCGCTGCGATCATGGATTGGGTGACACCGGAGCCGGATATATTGATCCTGTATGTCATATATCCGCCCAGAACCAAACCGAGTACTAAAAATAAAATGGCCGATTTTACATAATATCGTGCAAGTGTAAACATATTCGCTCCAAAACAATCACGTTCAACAGAGTATCGTTACCCGGAGAACTCTGCTTTTTTATAACTCTCAGTTGATCATACTATTATTTTTAATGCAAGGGAAAAATACATTGTCCATAGAATGCGAATCGGCATCCATCAAGATCGGCAGTGCCGTCAAAGCACCTGATTATTGTTTCAGGATCGGCGGGACAAGAAAATTCTTTGTCGAGCCCAAAAAGCCATTTGTCTTTTTAATCCTGTTAAAAGACATGGCTATGTACATTTTGCTTCGAAGGGATACATATTATATATTATTCTATTCACCACGCTCATGCAATTTAATCTGCACATCATTGCGCTTGTGATTGAGGTGGATATGTGTTATAAGACTTAGGGAGGCGAAATGAAAAATCTAATTTCTAAATTATTATTACTCCTTCTTGTTCTCCTCGTTTTACCAGAATGTACCAGCAAACATTCACAGGGCGGCAACTGTCCGGGATGTAAACCCTATGATTTGGGAAAATATGTTGGTTATAACTTAGCAATAGATTCAAACGGAGATATTTTTATACCTACTGAAGACACGAAATCCTCAACGATTGGTGTCACCAAAGTAAATCCTTTAACGGGTATTATGGGAACGTATTCATTAGACCCATATATTTCTTCCGGTATAAGCGTGATTAAAATAGCAATAGATAAGTTGGGAGATATATTAGTCTCTTCACCCCCTCCCGCATACGTTGTAAAATTAGATCAATATGGTAATGTTATCGCCGGAAGTAGCATTTCTATCTACACATCTAATATGGTTATGGATGCAGGTGGCAACACATTGGTTGGAGGGGCATTGTTGACCGGGAATTTTGGCGCAGTCGTGGGTATCGGCATCATCAAATTAAACGCCCAGGGAATCACGATAGCTACTTATCCGCTTGGTTTTAGTGATTCTACATCCGTAACTTCTACGACAGGCAAGACTATAAGCGGAACTACCGCGAAGATGTCCGGTATTGTAATAGACAATTCCGGAGATATATGGGTGTCTATTGACACGTTAAATATACCGTGCACAGAGACAATGACCCTTACGCATTGCGCTAACGCAGAATACTATACGGGCACTGTTACTGAATTAAACTCCTTGGGGGTTACATTACAGACTTTTACAACCAACACTCAGATAGGTGACATAGCGATTGATCCGGATGGTAATATATGGATTACCAATAACGATAAAGCTGGTACGATAACAAAATTTAGCCCTCAAGGTGCTTCTTTGGGAACGTATGATGCTGGTAGCTATCCCAGCCGGATAGCAATAGATCAAGATGGGAACATATGGGTAGTCGATAATACAAATATCGGAACAGTTACAGAGCTAAGTTCCAATGGTACTTTTATAAAGCAATTTGGAGTAGGCTATTATCCTACGGATATCGCAATTGATGCAAAAGGAAATGTATGGGTGGTTGTGCTTTCTACCATTATTGAAATTCCTAACGCCGCGGCAGGCCCTCAGTATTTCCCTTACACAGGTCCGCAATGGCCTTGAGGTTAACGGTGACAAGTAACTCTCTGGGGAAGAAACGGGGTCAAGCCTTTACTCTTCACGTCCATGATTGTTCGTGGTAACAGTACTTTAGGGCAAGGTCCTTTTCGCATAGAATACTATTTTGCGCTGTATCGTGTTACGAGCCGCGGTAACAAGAAGAAACCTATATTCAACTATGGTTCCGATCGAAAATTGTTTCTGAATATGCTGGAGCAAACAGTCAAAAACAGATTGTTGACCTGCTGGAGTGACATTACTCGAGGCTCAGCCGGTTGATGAAGAATTACCTGATCAAGAGTAAAGCCCTGACTAAGTATCTGTCCTTTCTAATGATAAAGCAGAGTTCCACGGGCATGCCCGCGGGTGAATGCTCTTTCTTGAATGTAAAATCCGAGATTGCCACGTGTCGCAGATGGCGACACTCGCAATGACAACTCTAAGAGGAAGCGTCATTACGCGGAGTCGCTTCAAGTCGCCACGACGAAGTAATCTCTCTTCATGTAACATTCAGGACTAGCGAAGCTTGACCTGAAAAAGTGCCACGGGCTTACCCGTGGATATCTACCGGAATTTATCAAAAACCCAGCCCATATTTCTGTGCAATCTTATGCTCAAACCTATGTGGTGCAGAGAGCCACCACTTCATCTGGAAGTTTCATAACATGCTGCGATATCTTCCTGTTGCATACTCGATTGCGTTTACAATCACTTCCACTTTTTGCTAATCGATCCAGCTAAGGCGGATTTCAGCCGCAACCAAGAAAGCCCTCTCCCTCATCTTTCCCCAATGGGGAAAGGAATTTCCAAGTCTCCTCTCCTCGTGCTGGCACACACCCTATGGGTGAGTCTGGATTATGGTGAGGGCTTTCTTTGCATTTTGCATAAAAGTTACAAAATAAGCATCTATGCATGGTTCTATGGGGGAAACCCGGGGATTGCATGGTTTGTGTTGAGATTATGGTGCGGATATGATACACGCTGAACCATAGAACGGGGGGTGTTATGGAAGAAAATATCGCACAGAGCCTTTATAACAGAGCAAAGAGTCACCCGGACGAACCGGCATTGATGTTTAAAGAAGAGGGAAAATACGTTACGAAGTCCGTAGCATGGTTCTGGAACAGGGTAGAGAAAATTGCTTCGGGCCTCATCTATCTCGGGATCCAGGAAACGGATAAAGTAGCCATTATGAGTGATACGCGGGT
>JAKAHI010000070.1 GCA_021815065.1 bacterium
GCCGAACAGTTTAACGTCAAAAACCAGCCTGAGCTTTTTGATAAACTCTTCTTCCGTATGGGGAACTTCATGAACTATCCTGTGGGTCGGGAGAATGACAAGCCCCTGATCGCTTATATTGGTAAAATATGCGAGCACATAATTATAGCTCGCCTGTTCATTTTTGCCGTGCAGTGAAAACATGTAATCCCTGTACCGTATCGCCGTCTCGTACCGGTGGTGTCCGTCGGCAATATACACGCGCTGATCCGAGAGTAACTTTTGTACCGTGTTTATAATCTTTTCATCCGTGATTCTATAGAAGAAATGCTCTTCATCCCCTTCTTTGATGTGAGCAATCAGCGTATGGATTGCGGGACTTATCGTAATACATTCGACGCACCGTTTCTCATCATCGTACAGTACAAAGATCGGCGACATGTTGCCTTCGCACGCCTTCATCAGTTCGAACCGGTCTTCTTTTGGTTTCGAAAGTGTTTTCTCGTGTGTATAAATATCGCTTTCCAGTCTCATCAGGGTCACAAACCCATGCCGCTCATAGGCCTTACCGTGGATAGTGAATTTCTGCACATAGAGGTAAATAGAAGGGGCGCTGTCCCTGATCAGTACGTCGGACTGCGTCCATTCGTCTATAAACTTCCTGGCACGCGTATACCGGTTGTTTTTTTCGTTGTCGTCCTCGTGTTGTTTGCCGAGTATGAGCCTTATGGTGTTGTACGGGTGTTTTTTATACAGCATCTCCTGCTGCGCCTCGTTAATAACATCATACGGCGGGGCTACTACCACGGATGGATCAACAAGCTTACTGTTATACCGTGTTCCTTTAAATGGTTTTATTTCTGTCATATAACAACCTTTCTATGGAAGTTTTGTTTACTGCTCCTTCCCTTATATACACAATTCCCTTTTCCGCAACATCAATTACCGTAGAAGGAATACTGTTTATTCTACCCCCGTCAATTATAAGGTCAACCTTATCGGTAATAAATGTCGGTATGTCCTTTATAGCTGCTGCCGGCGCATCGTTCGAGATGTTCGCACTTGTAGAGACAAGGGGATGCCCGTAGACCTGAAAGATGGATGCTACGAGAGGATGCGGAGACTGCCGCACGCCGATTCTGCCCGTACCGCCGGTCAATAGGTTACTGATACCCGGCTTTGCCTTGAATATCATGGTAAGGGGACCGGGCCAGAATGCCTCGATGAGCCGCCGGGCAAGCGGTGTAATTCCAACGGCAAGTTCCTGCAGCATGCTCACATCCTTGATCAGGAGTATGAGAGGTTTGTTCTGCGGACGCTGCTTTATCTCAAAGACCCTGCCTACCGCGGTCTCATTGAATGCATCGCATCCTATGCCGTAAATTGTTTCCGTGGGATAAATGAAGAGTTTACCCGATCCAAGATAATCGGTTATAAGCCGGCGTTCGTCGTTATCCTTAAATGTCCCGTTGAATCTGATAAGCAAGGCTATTTTTTATCTGCAACACTCTTGGAAAAGGTCTTCCTGTAATCGATGAGTTTTTTATGCAGGGAATCATCCTGTAAAGCAAGGATCTCTATGGCCAGCAGGGCTGCATTCTTTGCCCCTGCTTCTCCGATGGCAACGGTTGCGACGGGGATCCCCCCGGGCATCTGTACGGTTGATAACAGTGCATCCATGCCGGACAGGTAGGATGACGGCAGGGGCACACCTATGACCGGCAGGAGGGTTTCGGATGCGATTACCCCTGCAAGGTGGGCTGCACCTCCTGCACCTGCTATAATGACGCGATATCCGTTTTCCTTTGCCTTCACCGCAAGGTCTCTCGTTTTATCGGGCGTCCTGTGGGCCGAAGAGACAACCATGTCATATCCGACAGAGAAACTTTCCAGCACCTTTGCACTCTCCGACATGAACTTCTCGTCGGAACTGCTTCCCATGACAATCAATACTTTTTTTGTATCCATATTTTTTTTAAAACATACGTACGGCATTTAATCAACTAAATGCTGCGGTATGCACTCTGTGAATCAGGAGGGTTATTTGATACGTTTTTTGTAATGTTTGCTTGCCACGCTGGTAAAAAGCGATGACAGGGCAAAGGCCGCAATGATAAGCATATACGGCAGTACCGGAAGCCTGAACCTCGGTTCCGCCTCGGGACCCGCGGACACTGCAACAAAATATGCTATGATAAACAACATTATCAAAAGTTCTTTGATAAACCCTTCGCCGGCAATGATAAGCATGCCTATTGCAATGAGCAATCCGATGATTATGGTAAATAACAACTGATACATAACAACACTCGACACAATAACCGGATCCGACATCAACATGTTCAATGCCTGGTGTATGCTATGACCCTGCCACATAATGCCCAAAAACCTTGGTTTTATATCGGCAAGTTTGAATACGGCATAACGTTCCGGCGATAAAAGCATATTGATACTGCCTTTCAGCATTACTTTCAAATAGGAATACGGATGACGTATGATCACACTGACAGCCTTGTCCCTCAAAAACTGATATTCATTCGCAAGAGAAAGCCCTGATGGGACCGCTTGTTTTAGCCTGTCCTGCACCTCTCTCAACGGCAGATGCTCCATGTCCGAAATGACCCCGGCTGCCCTCCAATAATAAAGGTTTATATCCTGGATGGAACAAAAACCTTTATACCGGTCAACGATATAATTCCGTGTAATCCACGGCAGGGCAGTCAGTCCCGTTATGAGCACAATACCAAGGGCATACTTTATCCTGTCTTTGAATGAAAGCCATGAAACAGATATGTACATAAACGCATATGCAAGCGGCAGATAGAGTATAACCGGCCTGAAGTATGCACCAATACCTGCTGTTATTGCGGACATTAAAAGTGCAGTTGTATTTTTATTCTTCAGGGATTTAATAAAGAAGTAGGTGCTCAGAAGCAGAAAAACAACGAACAGAGTCTCTGATAAAAGCATGTTTGCATAGATAATGCTTACCGGTTCAACGATGGATAGTACAGAAGCGATCCGGGCAACCCTTTTCGAAAACAACAATTCCGTGTTCATGTAGAGAAATATTGGGATAAGTCCGGAGAGCACAATCTGTAAAAACAGGGCAATAGCCGGCTTTACTCCAAAAAGCTTGTACACTGCCGCAAGGTACACAGGATAGCCGGGTGCTCTGCTCAGACCAGGTTCACCTCCATTCGGTGTATAATAACCGTGCTGCGCTATGTTTACTCCAAGAAGGTTGTACGCATAGGAATCCGCAAGGAAAAACCTGCTGGTATTGTCAAACGTAGAAAAAAAAGGGACAAGCCTTATGCCTACATACAGCACAAAAACAATAAACAAGAAACCCATATCTTTTTTCATAGTCCATCAACTCCATGATAGTTCTTATGCATTTTTCAACCTCGTTTTCTTATTATCGTAATTCTCTTTTTATGCCTTTCTCTTTCTTTTTAAAAGTAAAAGGAACAAAACCGGCATTATCCCGATAAGCAGCGAAAGCACGATATCCGAAGCATGGGTACTGCCCGTGGTATTGCAGGAACATCCGCCGGATGACCCTGAACTGCTGCCCGGTGCCTTCCACAAATATAGGTATCCTTCCCGCGTGGCTGCAGCAATGGCAAGCCTCCCGTTCCTTACCGGAAGTGTTGTCTGGTAATTACCTGTGTGCCAGAGATCGTGATGAAAGTCCGCCCATTGGACCGCATTCGGTGCCGACGCATTGCTCTTTGCATCAACATTGCCGACGGCAACGGAAGCGAGGAGCCAGCCGCCGGTGAACTTTGGCCAGCCGGGCGGAATGGTTCCATCTGCATTCCATGCCCATACTTGATAGCCGGCACTGCCCTCGATAACATCCGGCATACCATTGCCATTGATATCCGCTATTGCCGGATTATTCAGCATCTGCCAGTCCTCTATATCTCTTGGAAAATTCTGTGCGTATGCATTATTCGTGACATCCCAGACGGAAACAAGGTGATCGAACGGCTCTCTCAGCGAACCGTTAGCCTGCATATTGACTATGCTCAGACCGACTGCACCATAGGTGAGCTGTATATCACCACCGGAAAGCGAGCCGGCGGACATGTTCGATATCAAGGAGATCTCCTGTGTTTCGGATGTATCGGCGTTTGCCGGGAATGTTCCCCCTACATGTTGAAACACGCTGCCATCAGGATTGAAAATAACCGGTTCTGACGATATGGGATTGAATGCGACCTTTAATCCTGGTCCGCTTCCGTAGGAGAATATAACCGGCGATGTGGGGATACCAATACCGATATACGGCAGTATACTGGCATACAGGGCGTATATCTGTTTCGGCCAGCCCGGTGCATACGTGCCGTCAAGATTCATGACGTAAGCCTGCGTAGCACCCTTGTAAACCTCATTCGTACCCAAAGCGATCTGGACGCTGCCATTACCGAGTATGTCACCGACAGCAGGCGTCGACAGTATCCTTGTGTACTGCCTGTAGTAGGGAACATTTTTATCGTATACTGCAAAGTCCGTAATCAATGCCCCTGTTCCATCCCATATATAAACATGCTGGTCTTCTGCTGCAACGATGATATCAAGTCCTTTACTCCCGGCGGAATACAGCACAGGAGAAGCGAGGATTGCATGGTCAGGAAGGTCATTCTGCGGGTTCGGGGCGCATTGGGGGTCCGTACTTGAATTGCAATTCAATGATAGAAGTACGTTGTTCCTTAATGTAGTATTGGTAAAAAGATCCGAATAGCCATAGTTGATATGTACCGGAAAGCCCGGCAGCAGGATGCCCTGATTGTCCCACGCATACACGTGTCCGTCCATCGTAGCTGCAACAATATCCGTTATACCGTTACCGAGCAGATCTCCCACGGCAACGGTACTTAAAATGGCAGCGGATGCCGGTGGAATCGAGCCTCCTGCATAAGCCGGCGAGGCAAGGTGGTTTGCAGGATTCGACGGATCGAACACATCGAGCGGCTTCGTCGTGAGCGGAAATCCGGGCAATGGGTTGCCGCTTTTATCGAATCCATAAACCTTTCCGTCTGAACCGCCAACAAGAAGGACATCCTTGCCGGTACCATAGAGATCCGCGAGTACAGGGGATGATTCCAAAGATGTACCGAGGTATATCGGATAATGGGGATAAAGGTCAGGGTCATGATGAATAAATATCTCTCTCCTGCCTTCGCCATACAGTCTTGTATCCCCTGTCGACAAAACAGGCAGTTCATATTGGTTTTTGTGCTGATTATCGAATACCCGTACCCGTAAGGTAAGTGCATAATCATTCGCACCTCCCTCGGTCCACGTCTCAACCTTCGTGATCGGTTGTTCGGATATCGGAAGATTTGCGACATTAATGGTACACAGCTTACCCGAAACCGGGCCTGTTAAACCCTTCTGCTGGCATACGGTGATAAATGTCGATGGGGTTACACCAATGCCGTATTGTACCTCATAATCGTACGAGCTGGCCCACCGCGCATTTACATAGCCATAAACATCAAGGTCAGGCGTCGTAACGGGATCAATGGTCTGGAACCAGTTCGGCGCTGTTATATAAGACTCAGGCGGTATTGCGGTTGTGGTAACAGACAGAACTGCCTTGTAAAGATTTGCCCTGCCGTAACCAAAGTATTGGTCCCATCCCGGCAGTGATTCGTACAGGGTCGGATCGTAGTTTGAAGAGCCCGGAACGGAATTGGGAATATTGATGTCATCCGCAGTAAGGGTCAATATCTGTTTAACCTCGTTTGCCGTGAGAGAAATGCCCTGTGTAAACGCCATGGATTCGACAATTCCGGCCATACCGGATGTCTTGCCCGTTGCCTCGGATGAGCAGCTCTTCCCGGGCGTCGAGAGCACGAGATGTGCGCCATAATTTGTACAATTATTGAATGCAAGGAATGAGGTGATGGGAGCAGTTGGATGCCCAAGATTGTTCGGTGCTATCGCATGCACCATAATAACATGGTTGCCGCTTGCAGGGTAATTGTGGTGCATGCTGTCCTCGTCCGCTGCAGATGCGATGATCACAACATTATGGTTGAACGCATAGTCGATTGCCTGCTGGGCAAATGCCGACATATCGATTGTACCGAGCGCCTCCTGAATGATCCGTACGCCGCTGTCCGTCGCAAAGAGCACCCCCTCTGCAAAATGGTTTGAATCGGCAACAAAGCTGTCTCCGACCCTTACCGGCATAAACATGCACTGAGGGCATACGCCCGGGCTTCCAACAGTAGGATCGTTTGCAGGCGCGGACGAATCCTCAGCCTCACCCGTACCATGCCCGAATCCGTTGCTGTCCCAGGGGTCGTTGTTGTTGTCCCTGAAGTTCCATCCTGCGATGTCCCGTGCATAGCCATCGCCATCCGCGTCAACACCGTCCTGTCCGAAAAGTAAGATCAAATCCTCGGGGTCTATAAATTTATCACCATTCCGATCCGTTACCTGAATTTGAGCACCGGTGGGATAATTGGGATCTGTAAACCATGCATAGCCGGCACCACCCCTTGAACCATCGTAATCTGCCACATTGAAAACACCGTCCTTGTTCCAGTCATAACAAGAAAGGTTGTAATAACCACCGCCTGAAACACAGGACGTTGTTGCGGAAACAGGTCCCGATGCTGTCTGGCATGTGCACCCTGTTATAAACCCGCCTGTCACTTCTGTAAAATTATAAGGAGGAGGCAGCTCCCTGTAATTCAGATGGATCTTATCGGTAAGGTCCTTTCTGTCCCATTCTATACCTGAATCGAGTATCGCTATCAGGATGTGCGGATCTCCTGTTGAATACTG
>JAKAHI010000071.1 GCA_021815065.1 bacterium
GTGCCTTCGTACGCATCACGGAGATCGGAATGAGCATCTATCTGGAGTACGCTCATCCTCGGGACCTGTTCCGCGAATGCCCTGAGTATCGGGTAGGTTATGGAATGTTCGCCTCCGAATGAAACCAAAAACTTATTTTGCAGGGGCAGGGCCTTTACCGTTTCATAAATCTTTTCTATGGAACGCTCTGACGGGCCTTTATCAAACGCTATGGGCTCCAGGGTGTGTATGCCTTCAAGGTAAGGTTCGAGAGCGAGTTCTTCATCGAACAATTCGAGGTACTGCGATGCCTTGATAATGGCGTCGGGGCCTTTTTTCGTGCCCGTACCGTACGACGTGGTCTGCTCGTACGGGACCGGTAAAATCAAAAATTTCGCTTGTTCGATTGGTACGGTGTACCGTAAAAAGCTGTGTCTGTCGAAGATTGGTGCCGACATCCTAATTTCCTCTCACGGCAGGAGTACCGCCGCTGCCAAAACCGTTGTCCAGTAGCCTTCCTTATCTACGGTTGCTGACTGGGTTATGTTCCGTGTTGTAACGACGTGTCCTTTGATAGTCCAGATCTCTTTTTGTTCGTCCCAGCTTTTGGTTGGATCGAATTCCACACCGAGTGTTGTCGCAAGCATGAATGCGGCAAGATCTTCGGCATAATCCCCTGCGATCTTTTCGGTCTGGCCGAAGCTGTGATGTTCCGAAAGATAGCCGTGTATTGTTTCATCCTTGGGATTTGCAAGTCCTATGGATGCCGCAGTCAGCCGGTGAGGCTCGTTTGACGTGTTCTCCGATAGCACACAGAATACAATCTGCCCTTGCTGGAGGTATTGCAGGCCCTGATCAATGGTGATGATCTTACACCTCGGTGGTATAATACTGCTTACCCGAACCAGGTTATATTCCGCTATCTTCGCATCCCTGAGTGCCATCTCAAAACTTGTTAGCTTCTGGGTATGTCTTCCTATACCCTTTGTTAAAAAAAGTTTTGAAGGTACAAACATACGTTCTCCTTTTCCATCAGTCCTTTCTTTTATGTAACGGAGCGGTCATCGTGTCAATAAAAATTATCCGGTTATTTTTTGCCGCCGACGACGATCCGGGGGATCCGAAGGGTCGGCTGCCCGTCCGCAACAGGTACTCCCTGGTTGTCCTTGCCGCAGGTACCGATACTATAGCCGATATCACTGCCAACCCTGTCTATCTCTTCCAGCACCTCAGGGCCGTTGCCAAGCAGTGTTACACCTTCCACAGGCGGGCCTATTTTGCCGCGCTCTATCGTATGACCTTCCGTGATCTCAAAAATAAAGTCCCCGGTTACCGTGTTTACCTCTCCTCCGCCCATTTTGAGAACAAGCAAACCATCGTCTACCTCGGATATGATAGAAGAAGGATCATCTTTTCCGCTCAGGATAAGGGTGTTGGTCATGCGCGGTATTGGCGGGTATCTGAACGATTCTCTCCTGCCGTTGCTTGTCGGCCGCATACCATGCTCTGTCGCGTATTTGAGATCGAAAAGGTAATTTTTTAAAATGCCGTTTTCTATCACGACGTTGGGGCCTGCCTTTGTACCTTCATCATCGTAATTGAAGGAACCCCTCATGCCCGGCAGAGTCGGGTCATCCACAACAGTAATGAGCGGTGAAGCAACCTGCTTGTTCAGTTTGTCCGCGTATACCGAGAGTCCCTTGTAAATGTGGTCAGCCTCAAGGCCGTGTCCCACAGCTTCATGTATCATGGTGCCGCCTGCCTCGCTTGACAGGACAACAGTCATTTTCCCGCCTTTTATGGGTATGCTGTTGCTCATCTTTATGGCCCTGTTTACCGCGGTCCTAACGGTCGTTATGTGGGCATCATTATTAAAAAGCTCCATCCCGATTGATCCGCCCAGGGATTCATAGCCGGTATGGAGTTTGCCGTCCTTTTCCAGGATAACATTGAAGCTTATGGTCGTCCGTATCTGTTCGTCTTCAACGGACGTACCCCCGGTAGAAAAGACCGCTATTTTTCTGACACTATCAATGTATGCTCCCTGAACCTGAACGATCTGATTGCTCAGTTTGTATGCCTCGTTCTGAGCGGTCAATATACTATCCGCCTTTCTTGTGAGATTAATGCCGAGAGGATGTTTTACAACCTGCGTGCAGGCCTTTGAAGGTTCAGCAAGAACTACCTGTTTTGTACCATTGTTCCTTTTGAGGTATGCAGAGAGTGACTTTAACAGGTTTTGCGCGCCGGCCTGCGTCAGATTCGTCGTCGAGGCATAGTAGACAATGCCATTGTTAAACAACCGCAAGCCCATACCGCTGTCCGTGCCTGCTATTGCCCTGTCGATCTTGCCTGACTCCACCCTTATGTTCGAAAACGTTGTCTCTTCGAAAAACAGTTCGGCAAAGTCCGCACCGGATTTCACTGCGTCCTCGAGAATCGTATCTATAGTTATGCCGGCGTATATCATACCTGTATCTCCATTTTTATTTCTCCTATCAGAAAGATAGAACCTGTTACAACAATTACACCATGAGCCGGCGTTATGGCAAGAGCATGGTTCAGTGCACTTTGTGAGGATGCGATAACATGCACACGGTCGGGGCCGCTGAAACGGCTTGAACGGATAAAACCGGCAAGCTCTTCCGGCGCCGCACTCCTTTCCCCGGTATATGAGGTGAATACGAATGAGTCTGCTATCTCCAAAAGCTGGGTTATCATACTCTGCCATTGTTTGTCCTTTGACACGGCAAATACAACAGTGACAAACTTCGTTTTCCCCTGATAAGAAGGATGCCCACTATTACTTTCCCCCTGATAAGAAGGATGCAAGGGGGTTAAATAATAATCCTTTACCGTCTTGACCAGTGATTGAATGCCGGCAGGGTTATGGGCTGAATCGAGGATTACGTCGGGGTTTTTTCGGATTATTTCAAATCTGCCGGGCCACGATGTTTTCAAAAGTCCGTCCCTTATTGAGTTGTCCGCAACCTTTGTGACTGCTTCATCAATCAGAAGGACCGCCTGAATAGCTGCTGCTGCATTGGTGAGCTGATGTCTTCCTTTCAGCGCCAATCGTAGGCCATGTATTGTCCGCTGATCGTTATAAAAACTAAAATCCGTTTCGTTTCCCGAAGTAGAAAATGCCCTTTCCATGGCATAAAGGATGCCGCACTTGTTCGCACACTCCTCTTCGAGGATCTGCCGTGATACAGGGTTTAGGTCGGTTGTTACAAAGGGTTTCCCGGACCGGATTATGCCGGCCTTCTCCCTGGCTATCTCCTGCTCAGTTGTGCCGAGGTAGAGCTGATGATCCAGGGCTATATTTGTTATGACGGATATATCCGGTTGTACGGCATTTGTGGCATCGAACCTTCCGCCCATTCCGACTTCGAGTACAGCGATATCTATCTTTTGCCTGTTAAAATGGAGGAGGGCAGCGGCAGTCATAAATTCGAAATAGGTGAAATCGGACAATTCAGCCCTGCTGCCGATTATGTCAAACAACCGTTCTCCGATGGCATCGAATGACGCTTGGTCTATCATCTCTCCATTGACTTTTATTCTTTCCTGCATGGATACAAGATGCGGAGATGTGTACAGACCCGTTTTGTATCCTGAACCGCGGAGGATAGAATCAATCATCGAGCAGGTAGAGCCCTTACCATTCGTACCGCCCACAATGATAATTTTGTATGCCTTTTCGGGATGGTCAAGACAGTCAAGCATTGCCGCGATGCGTTCCAGCCCGGGCTTTATGCCGAATTTTTCCAGCGATTGGATGCGTTCTGCTATAGTCATAGGTGACACTATAATAATCTTAACCCGGAAAATGCAATGAAAAACCTTGCGTTGTTGAAGACTTTTGAATAAATGACTATGATACTAAAGATGGGAGGTTGTATGTCTTTGCTTGAAATAAAGAACTTACATGTTGAAATAGAAGGCAAGAAGATTATAAAGGGACTGGATTTAACCATAAACCCGTATGAAGTCCACGCACTTATGGGACCGAACGGGTCGGGTAAATCTACCCTGTCGTATACAATCATGGGACATCCTAAATATAAGGTGACAGACGGCGATATACTCTACAACGGTGAATCGATACTTAACCTCGGTGTTGATGAGCGGGCACGGAAAGGCATATTCCTCGGTTTTCAGTATCCCATGGAGGTTTCCGGCGTATCCGTAGAAAACTTTTTAAGGACAGCGGTAGAGGCAAAAGAAAAAAAAGATGTTCCTATACTTGCATTCCATAAAGCCCTGAACAAAAGGGTTGAAGCCATGTCCATACCCCAATCCTTTCTGGACCGGTATCTGAATGAGGGGTTTTCAGGGGGAGAGAAGAAGCGCAACGAAATCCTGCAGATGGCAGTTCTGCTCCCGAAGTTCGCAGTCCTCGACGAGATAGATTCCGGGCTTGATATCGATGCATTGAGGCTTGTTTCAGAAGGCATAAACAAGCTCATCAAAGAAGACCGCCTTTCATTGCTTTTGATAACGCATTACCAGCGCATACTCGATTACATTAAACCGCAGTTTGTTCACATCATGGTTGACGGCAAGGTTGTTAAGTCCGGGGGGTACGAGCTCGCTCAGCAGCTTGATAAGATGGGTTATGAATGGGTAAAGGAGGAGTAGATGAGTGCTTCAACGATAGATCCTCTCGATAATGTTCTTGAACAGCCCGTTGATTCAAAATATGTATTCAGATCCAAAAAGGGGTTGAATGAAGATATCATAAGGGAGATATCGGCCAGGAAACAAGAACCTTCATGGATGCTGGAAAAACGGCTTGCATCATACGATATATTCAGGAAAAAGCCTGTTCCCACATGGGGACCCGATCTCTCTGCCCTTAACTTCGACGAGATAATATTCTACATCAGGCCCGAGGATTATAAGGCGATGAAATGGGAGGATGTACCGGATGCGATAAAAAAAACGTACGATGCACTCGGTATACCTGAGGCAGAAAAAAAATATCTTGCAGGCCTTGTTGCCCAGTATGAATCAGAGGCGGTTTATACAAACCTGAAAAAGGCATGGGACAGCAAAGGGGTCCTCTTTACCGATATGGACTCTGCAGTAAAGGAGCATCCGGACCTTGTAAAGGAATACTTTATGACAAAATGCGTGCCTGCCGCGGATAATAAGTTTGCGGCATTGCATGGCGCCGTTTGGAGCGGCGGGAGCTTTGTGTATGTGCCAAAGGGCGTAAAAGTCGACATACCTCTTCAAACATATTTCAGAATGAATACCAAGTCATCGGGACAGTTTGAGCACACCCTTATCATTGTCGAGCCGGGTGCAGAGGTCCATTATATCGAGGGCTGTACGGCCCCGCGGTACAGTGTCAGTTCCCTTCACTCTGCGGTTGTTGAAATATTTGTCAAAGACAATGCAAGAGCCCGGTATACCACCATACAGAACTGGAGTACGGATGTTTATAATCTGAACACGAAACGCGCGATTGTTTATGAGAACGGCATTATGGAATGGGTCGGAGGTTCCATGGGCAGCGGAGTTACCATGCTGTACCCTGCTTCCATATTGAGGGGCAAGGGTGCGCGGGCAGAGCACCTGAACATTGCATTTGCGGGCAAGGGACAATATAAAGATACCGGTGCAAAGGTCATACTTGCGGCACCGGATACCAGTGCAAGCATTATCTCAAAGAGTATAAGCAAGGATGGCGGCAAGTCCGTGTATCGCGGGCTGGTGAGAATAGGAAGCAATGCAACCGGTGCAAAGGCTCATGTCGAATGCCAATCCCTTATGCTTGATGACAAGTCCAGTGTTGACACCATCCCGATTATCGAGCAGCTTACCCCGCAATCATCCGTTGGACACGAAGCGACCGTCGGTAAAATAGATGAGGAACAATTGTTTTATCTCATGAGCAGGGGTATCTCAAGGGACGATGCGGTTGCCCTTGTTGTAAGGGGATTTATAGAGCCCATAGCAAAAGAGCTGCCCATGGGATATGCGGTCGAGTTGAACCGGCTGATCCAGCTCGAAATGAAAGGAGCGTAACATGGCAACCGGTGTTCTTCTGCCAGAGTGGAAAAGGTTCCATCCACAGTTTGTACAACCCGGAATGCTTCACCTGCTCAATGATGGAAACAAAGAACGGTATGAGAAATACATTCAATCTTTTGGAGATGTTTTAAAAGGTAGACAGAGTATAGGAAATATTGACGGATATCTTTCCGGGCAAAACGATCCCCGCAAGCCGGGACTTTCGCTTACGGCGATCGATCTTGCAAAGGATACCGGCGCCTTATCTCTGCTGTCCGGCCTTATGAAACTGGATACGGGAGGCAGGGGTAAGTTCCATGCAATGGATGAATCCTTCCTTCAGCTTGACCGTATGTATGCAAAGGGATTTTACCTGAATCTCAAAGATACCGTAAAAGAGCCGCTTATCGAATTGGTAAAGGCATCGCAGGACAGCGGCATGATCGTTCATCATGACCTCATTGTCCTTGAACCGGGGGCGCATATCACCATCCTGAGAATTGCGGAAGGCAGCAATGGCGGTATGATTTCCGACAACGTGGAAATATACGCAGGTGAAGGTTCACGTATCGATTATATAACCCTGAACCGATCGAAAAAGGGATCGTTTTATACGGCCGTCAAACGAGCACGGGTAGCGGAAGGAGCAACGGTAAACTGGTATCATGTGGATCTTTATGAATCGAACACAG
>JAKAHI010000072.1 GCA_021815065.1 bacterium
TGGGTGTTTTTTATCATCGAGGTCGTTGCCATCTATGTTTATTACTATACGTTCGGCAAGGTAGATAAAAAGACCCATCTGACCATAGGATTGATCTATGCATTAAGCGCGTGGATCAGCATGATCATCATAACAGGCATTATTGCGTTTATGCTCTCTCCCGGCAAGTGGCTCAAAACCGGTGGATTTTTTGACGGCTTTTTTAATCCGACCTACGTACCGCAGCTGCTCATGAGAACGTCCTTTATGTTCGCGGTTGCAGCGCTGTATGCCATTGTCGTTGCCGCGACCCTGAAGAACAAAGAGGTAAAATCGTTTATCATACGCAAGGCATCGCTCTGGGGCATTGCCGGAACGCTCCTGGGCTCGGGATTCTTCGTCTGGTATTATAAGGCACTTCCGGATGCAGCACGGGAGGTTGCGGGCATGACACCGCTGATACCGGCAATCATGCCGCATATTGTTCTGGGGAGCCTTATCGTGCTGATGCTATGGTTTATTTTTACCCTGATAAAACCGAACTGGGCGAAATTGGTACCGGGCGTTATAGCCATCTTACTATTACTGGCCGGTATATTTTCAGCGGAGAGTATGAGGGAGCGCGTCAGAAAACCGTATGTCATTGACCATTATATGTATTCGAACCAGATCATCGCAAACGATATGGCTGCAAAACATGTAAAGAGTAATTTGGCCGCTATAGATGCACAGGGCATACTCCATTACTCGTATTTTGTGCCCGCAGGTCTCAGGGACATCAACAGCAGTAACATGCTGCAGGCCGGGAAGGTTATAGCGGAGATAGAGTGTTCTGCCTGCCATACGCTCCAGGCAGACGGCTGGTTGAGGCCCCTGCCTGCAATGGTGAAAAAGGCCGGGCTGAGCACCGTTGATGATGCGCAGGCGCTGATCGGTTTCCTGAATGCTTTCCCGTATATGCCGCAGTTTGCAGGTACGGATATGGAGAAGAAAGCACTGGCAGTATACCTTGTAAGTCTTTATAAATAGGTGGAGGATTTTATGAATATTCCCGAGATGTTAAAATCATTGCAGGACCCCATGGGCGTACCGTTCTATCCGCAGGTATTCCGGATACTCCTCGTGGTGACGTTTGCCCTGCATATTATTTTTGTCAATTTTGTTATCGGCGGTTCATTCATGTCTGTGTATGCTTACTTCCGTCACGGTGCATTCTACAAAAACTTGTCGAAGGCATTTGCAAAGGCTACAACAATCAACCTGTCCCTCGCAATCGTCCTTGGCGTCGCACCCCTGCTTTTTACGCAGGTCATCTATGACCCGTTCTGGTACACATCGAACGTACTTTCAGCATCGTGGATGGTCGGCATCGTGTTTGTCCTGATGACCGCTTTTGCTTTTGCATACCTGTTTTATCTGAAATCCAGTACCGGCAAGCGTCATATAGCGCTCTGGGGTATCTTCTCGTTCATCCTGATCGTCCTTGCCGCGGTCATCATGCACGCCGTTTCGTACCAGGCACTGCAGCCCGGAAAATGGCTTGCATGGTATATGAACAACAACAGCGTGGATCTCTATGGCGCGCATCTGCACGCGTTCCAGCTTCCGCGGTTTCTCCACTTTATCGTTGCGTCGTTCGCTCTCACCGGAGCTTTTATGATGCTGTATGCATGGTATTTCTGGGAACGCGAGGACATGGACAGGGAGTATCTTGCATGGGCAGGCAAAATGGGCGCGCGAATGGCTGTGGATTTCACGGTCCTGCAGATGGTTGTCGGTGTGTGGTGGATGCTGAGCTTACCCGCCACTTTCCATTTTTATACAAACTATATGTTTTTGACCGGTGTACCGTTTGCCGTCGTCCTGCTGCTTGTGCTTATCAGGGCGCAGTCGGATCCCAGAAAATATGCGCTGCCTGTCGCAGCGCTCATGGCGGTTACCGTCTTTGCCATGTCATCGTTGCGCGAGGTGCTCCGCATGCTGTACACAGGGAAATACGATTACTCCGTGTCCAACTATACCTTGAACATCAGTTACGGGAGCACGGCCCTTTTTCTGGCAAGTTTTGTGATGGGCATTGTTATCGTTGGATATATGATCTCCGTTGTTTTCAAGATGGGCAGGTCTGCAAAGCCCATCGACCTTTCATCGTTGAAGCTGAGGACATGGAGCGTCTATCTGATGATCGCCTGGATCCTGATGATGATCGGTATCGGAGTGGTCATAGCGTCGTGACATCCGTTCCATGATCATTCGGTATTCGCTCCTGCAGTACACGGAAATCGCTCTTTCTGCGTTCACCCTTCTGCTCATCGTACCGGGTATCCGGGAAACCGGCTTAACGGTTACTGCAACAGTAGGCCGATACCCATGTCGAACCACAAGGAACTGAGATTCATGGTGCCAAGTATGCCCATATTCATCGTTGGCAGATAGGAGTATCCGATCTCCATATTGAAATTAAAGAAAGGCCGTACTCCGGGTACGGTCTTGCGGGCATGGATATCAACACCCATGACCTGGGCAATACCATCCGCCTGGGAAGATACAGATACTGCCTCGTAGGGATCTTGGAGACGTACATTGACAGCCTCATGCACCCACCGCAGGGACAAGTAGGGAAACAGTATATATTTATTGGGAAACATGTAGCGGATACCAGCACCGTCCTGGGCGTAGATGTGCCGTTCTGTGCTGACGGCGTCTCCTGTTGTGTACGATACGAACGATGTTCCTGAGTCATCGTTGTTGCTCCGGACAAAAAATTCGACGCCTATCATTCCCTTGTACACGTCCTGCTCTGCCATGACACGGGCTGCAGCGAGCGTCGGAGGGAAGAGTTCGCCCCCGGTGCCCGGCGTCAGCGATGATGCGTCAAATGATACCATAGTCTGGAATGAATATTGCTTGGGCAAAGTCTTTATGTCCGGGAGTTCGGGAACAGCAGGGAGTGATATTCCCGGAGAGGACTCCCCCTTGCTGTGTCCAAAAAATTGCGCATTCTCATCAGCAGGTGTATGAACCGGCAAGACGGCGATTCCTGCAATGGTGATAATCATTACGGAGAGGAAACGAATTGCTGTGGTATGTTTCATAGGTCACCTGTTCAAGATGCCCTGAACACCGATGAAATCGACATTGCGGACACTCAAGTCAGATGTGTCTACGATGCTTACTCCTCCCATCGGCGTACCTTCCGTGACAACGACGTATTTATCGTTGTCTACGAAGACGGTTGCGATGGGGCCCCTGGTCAGCGGGATGTCTGTTTCCTGGAAGCCGCTGTTCGAAAGATCTCCTATAGTATAGTAGGTCAGGTCGTCGGAATCGTTGTTCGCTACGGCAAGAGCTGTATTGGTGCTGTTGATAGAAAAGGCCATGGAATCGGCGCCGGCATTGACGAACCAGTTATCCCATGGAGGCACAGTGTGCAGAATGAACACAAAGCCGGGGTACCTGCTCAGAGCTGCAACATACCGGCTGTTATGAAAGAACTGAACGGCTGTAGGCGTAAACGATTCCGGCAGTGTCAGTACGGTGGAATCGGTGATGGTGTACAGAACGATACTTCTTGGAAGCGTACAACCAACGACGATGACCGAAGCGTCGTCGGACATCGCAATGCTCGATGCATGCGAGCACGGAATTGGCGTGATATCGTGTGTCAGCGCGGGCTGGCTGATCCTCTCCAGCGCAGGAGGATAATTGTCAAGGACCCATACGCTGCTGCTGTCCGGCGAAATGGCGAATCCGGCGGTTGCTGATTGCGTTCGGAGCATGGTCACAGCACCGGTTGTCGTGCTGATGAAGGCAACGCTATTATCACTGTTCCTCACCACGGCGTACCTTCCGTCCGGGGTCACGGCTATCGAGGTCGGTCCCAGACCTGCATTGATCTCGGTGACGTTCAGGGAAGGAAGTGAAAGCCTGCTGACATAGTCTGAGGCCGCGTTTGCAACGTACGCAGTTCTGCCGTCCGGGGTTACGTCTAAGGAGACGGGGTCTTTCCCGACGGTTACTGCTTCGACCGCAAGGGTCTCGACGTCGAGCATTGCAACGGTATTCATGGTCGATGCCACGACGAGGACCTTGGTGGACAGGTTGTTGTTGAGGTTGCCGCCTGCCTTAACGACCGGAACGATGGGGGTCGGTTCCTGCGGAGGAGGCACCGGTGTGCTGCAGCCGGCAGCACCGAGTATGAGTACCAATAAAAAGAGTGCGCTTGTCTTCATACCGTTTATTGGGTTGTAAAGCTGATGGCTGCAACGGGTGTCCAGTCGAACAGGACAAACGCCCGGTACATTGTGGCCCCCGAGAGGGGCACAGCGGGTGTGGCTGTTATTGCGATGATCATGCCGGCTGTGTCCGTCAGGATGTTCGTCGCGAGCGATGCTGGAGGGTACACAGATTGCGCATCTTCGTTTTCGAGGATCACGGTAGCAGTGTGGTCCATAATCCCGAGGGTTGTATTGGAAAAAGCTACATGCACCGCGGCAGTGACCGGCACCCCTGTCGAACCGTCTGCAGGTGTTACTGTTTGGACGGTGACCGGCAGGGACGCCGGAGAGAACGCTGAACCGGAAAAACCGGCAAGATAGCCCTCGAAACTCGCGCCCTGAAAAAACGCGCTCAATGCCGGAGAAAAGTTGGTGATTGCCATGAAGTTGAGGACCTCGCCGTTTATGGTGTCTCCGGCGCCCCGTACGAAGCGGAGGATTCCCGGCAGTATGGAATCTGTGGATAGAGAGACCTCGTTACCTGAGGTGTCCACAAAGCTGATGTCGGACGGGACTGTCTGCAGGGACACAGTATTCCCGGAGTAGACGAACCCGGAATAGGCGAGTGATGCATAGACCGTTGAACAACTGATGCTCGACAGGGCAAGCATCCAGTTGGATGCGGGATGGTAGTCGATGATTTCCAGAGCATTGTTGATAGGATACAAGGGAGAATTTGCGGAAGGTGCGGATGTATTGAAGCACCACGCCGATGATGTAAACGTCGTATACGGCAGCTCGGACGGTATGGCCACTTGCTCGGTATTATAGCCCAGGTTCCCCGTAGGACTTGACCACCCGGTTATCTGGAAGGTGTAGGTCGTGTTCGCGTTAAGCGGTGTCAGGGGGACAATGAGGACCGGCGGAACCTGAATTAATATACCGCCTGACGAGTTCGTATTTAGGACTGTATAATTCATGGCCGGTGACGGGTCTATGTACGGCCAGAGTGTCGCAGTGTTCTGGATAGTAAAGAACGAATAGGTGTGGATCAGGCTCGATACCGGATCCATCAGGACCAGCCCGTTATTCATGCTGGTCTGAATGATATTTCCATTGGGCGGAGGGGAGGTAGACTGCAGGGGTGAGCCCGTGCATGATACAGTCAAAGAAAAGAAACATGCCAGTGTACATCGAATGTATCTGTTCATGGACTTACAGTACACCAAACACAGCCTTTTTGCAATTCGAACCGCTGCGCCTGCGATCGCCCCGCCTGTTGCAGACAACAGCTGGAATGGCGGAGCTCTTATTTCCCGACGTCCTGTTCCGTGGTAGCTATGGCGAGCTTGTGCAATCCTGCGGAGCGCGCGGCCTCCATGACTTGGACGACCCGCCCGTGGAGGACATCCTTGTCCGCTGCTATGATAACCAGGGTGTCGGGTGCTGTTTTTACAGCCGATTCAAGGGCTGTTTTTAATTCTGCTATATCCACCTGTTTCTTGTCGAAAAAAATGGCTCCTTTTGCATCGATATAGAGCCGTATATCGCCCTTCGGCTTTATGATAACATCGCCTTTGCCGTGCGGCAGGTTTATCTTGATACCGGGTGACGAAATAAATGAAGTGGACAGCATGAAGAATATCAACAGGTTGAGAAACACGTCGACCATATTGATGACGTCTATATGAAGTTCATGTTTTTTCTTTATCGAGAAATCCATAATAAATTAAAAGGAATCGGTGTCTCTGGGAGGCAGTATCGACAGGATCCTCCCGGCTGCTCCGGAAAGCGCCACGGAAATCTTGGTCACTTTGCCGTCGATATATTTATACGCTATGTAGGATATGACCGCTGCACCGAGTCCTGCGGCGGTCGCGGATAGTGCCTCGGATATGCCGTTTGCGAGGAGAGACGGGTTCCCGATCCCCCCGGCTGCTATAACGTTAAATGCCTTGATGATGCCGAATACAGTCCCGAGAAGACCGAGGAGCGGGGTTGTTGCAGCCACAGCTGAAATGCCCTCTTCAAACCTGCTCAGTCTTATAATCTCCTCTTTCCCTGCAGATTCGAGGAGCCCTTTTATTGTTTCGGTATCTTTACCGATATTGTTTATTGCAACGAGCATGATCCTGGCGATAGAGCTGTTGTCTTTTCTGCAGAGTTCCAGCGATTTCTCGAAGTCCCGGTTCCTTAAGAGGCCCTCCAGCGCTATGATAAAATTATCCGGTATGATCTTTGACGCCCTCAGCGACCAGAGCTTCTCTATGAATATGCCCATAGAGAATATAGAAAATACCAGTATCAGATAAACAAAAATGCCACCCTTTGAAAGTAGTTCCACCGCAGCCTCCTTTAAAAATCCGTTTCGCCCTTGCCGAGTATTCCGGTAATTATAAACTTTATTCCGGCTTTGTATCCGGACTGTTGTTTCTTGAACCTTACAAGATAAACCGTATCCCATGAGCTAATCCACGGGAAAAATCCTTTTAT
>JAKAHI010000073.1 GCA_021815065.1 bacterium
CTCTGAAAGTTCTCTCGGTAATGCAATTATGAACTTTCTCACGTACTGCGCACTCGCCCATCGGTTGTTATTCTCGTTTTCGTAATTCGCCACTTCCCGCCATAGGGTTTTATAGTCTTTCGCCCAATTGGGCACTCCTTCAGGGGTGATAACTGCGTGGTAGACCAAATCTTTTTTATTCTTCACATCGGATAAATCAACTTCCGACACGATGACCGTTATGGACCTGCCCTCCGTTTTTACGGTGAGCTCTTTTTCTTCTTTTTGCTTTTTCTTGAGTTCCCGGGATTCGTACTCTCCTATACCACCGCCGCCCCCGGCACCGCCGGATGCACCACCGACTGAACCCTTCATATGTGCAGTTGCCATTATTATTACTCCTGCTCGTGGGTGTAGCAAATAACTTTGACGAAGTCAATGTATATTTGCGTATATTTACCAAAAGATGAATACCAAGAAGCTTTAGTATATGGAAAACTCAAAACAATAAAATATCAACAACTTAAAATATTAACACCACCTAAACAAATACAACCAGATAACTCAAACAAACAATAAAAAAAACACAAAATTCAGAAGTATAAATATAGAAAAAGCAGTTGACCTTATTAAAACTCTGATATAGAGCCTGCTGCACAGGAGATTATTATGGCTGAACTGACTCAAAAAGAAATCAATATGCGAATAAAGTTACAGGACAAACTCAAAGACCGTCAGAAAAAAAACAAGGCTCAAGAAAGAAAGATTAAACAGGCTTTAAGTCGTCTGAATAAGAAAGCGAGAATGCCGACCAAATCACAAAGAAAACTTGCCAATAAAAGAAAGTTCCTGATCGGGGCTTTCTTCGAGGCCCACGCGAATGCGAACAACGGTATGGTTAATATCGTCGACAGCTTATCCCACATTATGGATGGATTTCTGGACCGGGACTATGAGCGTGCCCTCTTTGAGCTCCCTCCTTTGGCCCCTGCTGTGATGCCGGATGATAAATCTGCCGAACAAAACCAGGCACCGGATACGTCGCGGTCTGCTCTACTTGTCAAAGAGGGTGACCCCTGTCCCCGGTGCGCAACCGGCACGGTCAAACTGCGATATGGCAAAAAAGGATCGTTCTTCGGATGCTCTGAATTTAGTAAGACGGGCTGCAGTTGGACAGGAGACTACAAAGAACCGGAAAAGACCCAAGATTGAAAGTTTTGGCTCCACATTCTCAAGACAGGCCCGCCTTAATCGATTTCAACAGAAAAGACTGCAGGCTAAAGAAAAATGCCTTGGGGGTGGATCATAAGGATCTTAGCGGCTTCCAAAATGCCATTTGCGGGCACGATCTCTATTTTATGGCGGGGGTAGTACTTGTCCCCCTGCCGTTTGCCTATGGCTGGGGGTATACCGTAAGCAGGTTAGGGATGTTTTAGCGGGGTTCCTGTCCTTAACTATCGTTTCCTAAAAGTCTTCCCGCTTGTGCATCCGTGGCTTGGCCACGGCTCCGCATCTTCACGGCTGCCGGTATTCTTCCTATGCTACGCCATGAATAGGGGTTTTGCTTTTAAGTAGCGGAGCGGATTAGTAGTCGGAGGCCGTTTCTGTGGTAAACCTGTATGGGTTTTCCACAGCAAACGGCCTTTCTACTATAGGTATTCTTTACTATAGGAAACTATAGGAGAAGCGTTTTTCATTCTCAGGCTTATCACCGTTCCTGCGTAATTTTATCACCGTTCCTGCGTAATTAAGGGCTAAAGCCTATCACCGTTCCTGCGTGGATAACTCCTTAAATTCACAGATTTTTGTGGAAAAGTCTATCACCGTTCCTGCGTAAATCAGTTATCTTTTCAGCTTAACAGAAAAACCTTTTTTCTTGGTGGAACGGACGGCGTACCAGGTAATAAGAAAAAATATTTATCATCTGTATCATCAAAATTTGAGCCCGGGTACACAAGTTTGACGGCGTGCAAATGTTGTCTGAATTTCATTTTGAAATGAAATAGATTTTTGTAATCCGCGCCGAATTGAAGTTGTAGTGCTTCCCATCGAATCGGTGTTTTATCTTTCAAGTGATTCATGCGATAGGTAAGCCAATCATAAAGGTCAATCTCCATTGGGGAACGCCTTATTTGTTTTAAAATATTCATGTCAAGTGGAATAGGTCTTTTTATAATTTCTTTAAAAAATTTATTATTCAATTCGATTGTTGAATTGAACATAGATATCTGCTCGGGGCTTTTAGGATTCCACCAGTAGTCTGCCTCATCGGCGATGTTGACGTTGATTATACCACTACGTCCAGAGTCTTTATCTTCATACACACAAGAGATATGACAAGCACACAATCGTCCCATCTGATCCTTTAATCTGCGGATGTTTCCCTTCTCCCCCCCCGTAACGTCTATATCGAGCTTACGCATAAACGCAGAAAGTGAATTGCCTAAGATCAACGTTGGTTGTTTCGTCCGGACGGCTTCGGTTGTCATCCATGAAAGAATTAAACGAGGATACACGCCATAAGGCAACCCTACTGCCTGGCCTTTCATATTAAGTCCTGATTGGATATTTAAACCAAAGTACCCGTTGTTCCTGTTCCACTTTTCAACGTTACCCGGGTTACTATGCGGCAACGTTGCCTTTACAAGCACCCGCGCCATATATCCCGTGTCTCCGGCTGCTTTCGCTTCTTCAGTCTCTTGCTCTATAAATTCGCGGTAAATTATTTCTTTGCCCGTTTTTTCTTTATCTTCCATTTTATTCCTTTTCTCTCTGAAAACTAACCCTCTGTCCGCCCCGCACGACCACGATCTCGATGCCGTTCATAGTCTACTACCCCCGTTTTTTATGTCCAGCGGATACATTGAGGACCCGCGCCGATCCGGACCCAGACACAAGTATCCTTATTCACGTCCACCACGTTGTACAATGCTGCCCATCTTCCAGGCTGTCGGCTAATCTACGGAGTTTTGCAGGTTATCAATGTTGTCAACCACGTTTTTAAATTCTTGATCGGGTAAACTTTTCAGTGCCCGCAGACCTGCCCGTACGACCTCTGATTTATTCAGTAAAAAACGCATACTCGCTGCACGGATTTTCATTTCATCGATCAATTTGTAATCTGACGTGGGTAAAGTAATCAGGGCCTTATGGGTTCTCTCCTTTCTTCCTTTATGGGGGGAGAAGGCTTCTTCCGCTCTTGCGAAACGTTCGTTCAGATTAACGGACACTTTTTTCTGTTGGGTCTGTTTATCTTCTTGCAATAACTGTTCAAATTTTGCCATTGTTATCTCCTCTGTTTTATTATTTCAGACTGACTACACTGACGATTTCATAATTTTTAAAAGCTCATTTTTCAGGGCGGTAACTTCGGCTTGTGCCTTGTCCGCGCCTTCATTTTTCAAATCAAACACCGTTCCCCCGATGTAGGTTGACTCTCTGAATGCCGTTCTATAGGACAGGCCCGCGGTGGTAATTTTCATGCCGAACCGATGCAGGAGCTCTATGGCCTTTTTTGCAATCTTGGTTGTCGTGACCATGTTCGGCACAACATAGGCTTTCATCGATTCATTGACGTCCTGCATCCTTGAAATGAGGGCCTGTATGCCGTTGGTAGCAAGCAAATCTGCCGGACTCGGAATGACAGGGACCAATGCCATGTCTGCGATCATCAGTGCTGATTGAGGGACAGGACTGTCAACCGCCGGTGGGCAGTCCACAAATATGAAATCGTACTGTCCAACGTGCCGCTTGACTTCTCGATGTACCTTGTCCCCCATAGAGGACAGTCCGGATATTGTTGCCGGAAACGGGTTCTTGTCATCCGCGCTCTTTGCCCATCCTGTCGCAGTCCCCTGCGGGTCCGCGTCTACTACGAGGACCTTCTTACCTTCCCTGCCTAGGGCGCCGGCAAGCTGCATCACTATGGTCGTCTTACCGCATCCCCCTTTCTGGTTCACGAGCACTATAATCTTAGTGTCCATAACTCTCCTTTTATGATTATAATGATATATAGGATATAATGCATATATCGGCTATATCTGTCAAGCTAAATCGTATATTAGATATATGTGATATGTAACATATTAACTATATAAGATATACTGAATAATAAAGTATAGGGCATAGCTTGCCCGGCCTATTGACAATTAGCATATTATATGCTATCTTATTTACGGAGGTGAATTTATGTCTACCGTAAAGACAGCGTCAGCGAGAGCTCTCATTGACCCGACGACAAAGCGACAGGCAGAGCACATTTTAAAAGATCTTGGTTTGTCTGTCTCCACGGCGTTCAACCTGTTTTATAAACAGATTATAGTCCACAATGGCCTGCCGTTCAATGTCGAGATACCAAACAAGGAGACCATTAAGGCGATAGAGAGAGCAAGGAGGGGAGAAGGTAAACGTTTTAAGAACGCAGAAGAATTGTTCAAGGATTGGGAAAAAGATGGATGTCGTTGAAGATAGACAGTTCCGGAAAGGCAAGAAACGCTCTATCAAACGACATCAAGACCAGACAAAATTAGAAGATGTTATCATCAAACTATTAAACGGTGAAAAGCTACCAGAGAAATATCACGACCACAAACTTCAAGGAAGCTACGATGATTGTAGAGAATGCCACATAGAACCCGATTGGCTGCTGATATACAGAATAGAAGGTGATACACTTCATTTGATCCGGACTGGCAGCCATGCCGATTTGTTCGGATGAAAAACGGATTGATGAAGGCAGCATTATACCTCAGGGTCAGCACGGACAAGCAGGAGCTTGAGAACCAGCTTGAACCGCTTAAAAAGTTTGCGAAGGGTAGGGGGCTTAAAATTGTCCAAGTGTACCGCGATATGGCAACCGGGAAGAACTCTGACCGGCCGGCACTCAACAAAATGCTCAAGGACGCACACCGGCACGTCTTTGACGTGATCGTTGTGTGGGCCCTGGACAGGCTTTCCAGGGAAGGCATGAGCCGGACCGTGCAGCTCATTGAAATGCTCGAGCGCATGGGGATCGGTGTGATCAGCTACTCTGAGCCGTACTTGGACACAACCAACGAGCTCGCCCGGAACATCCTTTTGGCTGTTGTATCCACGCTTGCAAAAGCGGAACGCGAAAGGATCAGCGAGCGGACCAGGGCAGGTCTGGCCCGGGTAAAGCGTTCTGGGAAAAAGCTTGGCCGGCCGGAGATTGCTTCAAAGAAGCGTACACAGGCCGTGAAGTTGCTTAAGAAGGGTTATAGTATTAGACAGGCAGCCCACAAACTCGACGTAAGCCGATCGAGCGTTTTTAACTGGCGAAAGGGTTTGTGAACAATACATTGATAAATATATTACGACACGATATAATCATTATATGAGAACGATGGACGATATTAGTTCTATAAAAACAACATTAAATAAGTTTAAGAAGGAAGGTAAGATTACCATCGCAATACTTTTTGGCTCGTATGCAAAAAACCTTCAACACGTAAGGTCGGACATTGATCTGGCACTCTATATAAAGGCTCAAAACCAAAAAGAAGAAACAGAGATTATTGATAAGATACTTATGTCCAGTGACAAAGAAATAGAAATACTGAGACTCAATGATGAAAACGAAGACCAGTTTGTGGTGCAGGAAGCATTAGATGGCATCCATCTTATTGAGCCGGACGAAGAAACTCTTTATGCGTTATACGATAGGGCATTGCATGAAACTGAGAGCATAAGATTCAGGAGAAATTTAAGTGTTGGATAGAATGCAAAATATACAAGACTTTATCACAGAGTCTCTTGATTACTTTAACTCTAAATTCGAGAAAACAAGCATGGATAAATATTTTGCAGACAGAGATACAAGAAGTATTCTTGATAAAACACTTAATGATATAATTCTTAGTGTCATTGATATAAGTATAGAAAGTTTAAAATATCACAAAAGAAATATACCAAAATCCTATAAGGATACCGTTCTTGCCTGCTATGAGTTCGTAGGGGATGTTGCCTTAAAAGTTGCCCCTCTTGTAAAACGCCGGAATGAGACCATTCACCAGTACCTTAAAATTAACTGGCAGAATGTTGTTACTGTTCATAATAACCTTGGCGATATAAAAGAATTCGCAATATCGGTTTGCCGAGAGCGTGAACAAAAGCAAGTCCAGTCCACTGAACAGACAGAAAATATAAAGCCGCACCATCATCACTGAGTAGTCCAGGAGAGCTTTACGTTAAAGGATATTACAAAAGTATGACGCTTGGTGATTACATTAAAAAAATACGGGGCGACAAAAGCGCCATCGAGTTTTCATACATACTGGGTATCAAATCCCACGATCTCATACAGTATGAGCTCAACACAAAAAAGCCAGATATCCTGACCATGACAAAGATTGCCGACTATGCCGGTATTACATTGGACGATTTAGTCCGCCCGGGTAACTGGATGTTTAAGTCAGGCGAGAATATTACAACATGGAATGAAACAGTTGATCGGCAGAGAAAAGACATCGCCCGTGTCCGCAAGCAAACAGAACAAAAAGAAATCCGTGGCCGGCACCGGTAAAACTCCAATTTTTGTCTCAATATTTAGGTGTCCAAAAAAGGGGTGCCCAAAAGGGTAGGGTAGTTTCACTCTGAGAAACCCGCCATCGAGGGGTGTCCAAAAAAGGGTCGTTTTTTGGACAGAGGGCTGCCGGCAAGCCTC
>JAKAHI010000074.1 GCA_021815065.1 bacterium
AGATCTCAAGGTTGAATTTACGCTTTAATAAAGCTTCCCGTGTAAAAGCTCAATAGTCAGCATGTCGAGGGCAAGGTTATTCGTAACCAAGCCCTTTCTCATGGCAAGGCTGTAGTCGTAGATAAGTCCGATTCGTTTGCGCAGAGTGATGTCGTCCGGTGCATCATAGAGTAATTGCCGTAATTTCCAGAGGAGTGCGCCTATAACCATTGCACTTTCAGCGCCGGTCTCTTTTATTTTTTTCAGGTCATGGAAAGCCGCTTTATCCCTGTGGTTCAACAGTTCGCTCACAAATTTGAAGGTATCGGACTTATTCAGATTAAACGTGAGTTCGCTGACGGCATTTTCGTCTATAGTCCCGTCTTTTCCTGCATACGTTGACAATTTGTTGAGCTCATTTTCTATGATTCCCCATGTCGACACCTCGAGTACACTGGTGAGCATTTCTACGGCTGTATTCGTGATCTTTACGTTGTGCTCTTTTATGTAGTCCTGAATGAGAGAATACGTGGTCTGATTCGTCAGCGCGTGTTTTTTGATCGTTTTTGCAGCCCGCAGTGCTGTGAATTTGCTGAGTTTTAATGCGTCCGTATTTTCCGTTATGAGTATGAGAAGTGTGTGCTCGGCTGCAGATGTTGAGAATTTTATAATAGCTTCTATGACATCGGGCTTGAGTGATTCAACATTCGTGATGACGGCAGCCCTGTTCTTCGAGAGAAGGGAATCCGTATACAGTGCATTGTTGAGTTGATGGAGGTCGGTGGATTTCCCTTCAAGCGTATCAAGGGCGTCCGGAGTAACGGCGTGCTGCGTCAGAAGTTTTCGTATCAGGGCGGCGTTGTAGGAATTATCCTTACCGGTTATGAAATGTGCGGTACCCATGGCTCTGGTCAGAAATTACTGTGCATCGCATCAAATGCCCGTTGTGTCATTGATATGGCAAGCAAGTTTATCGTATCCTTTTCTTTCTCTTTTGTCAGCAGGGGATCATTTATCGGGTAGAAATCCATGCTTTCCGTAAACCCTTTCATTTCCCATAATGTCTTGTCCGTTATGACCTGAACAAGCTTTACATTGATAGTGATAGTTAATTGATAAACCGTGGCTATCCCTGCGGGAGAAAAGAACACAGGAACAGAACTGTAAGATACAATTGTTCCATCGACAATACCTTCTGCGTCAGATTCCGAAACAAGCTTTGTGTCCGATGAATCGGCAATGGTTTTCCTCATCGATGCAGTGAAGAGATCCTCTATGGCTACTTCGTCCGTAAGGTTTATAAACACCGGAACAAAAAGCCTGCTTACCTTAAGAGGTACAACACCCGTACCTCTGCCAAAATTATAACCGCACCCGGACACGAGTGCGGTTATAATTATTATCAATGCTGCCAGAGAAGTGTATAATCTTACTGTTGAATTGTTCAACGGCCCATTCTCTGTGTAACCAAAATATTATTTAAAACCTTCTCTACGTTCAGTCTGCGCAGTTTTTTAACACTGCTTTCCGGAAGGTGTTTTATTTATTTGGTCTTTGACTTAACCTTTATCTTTTTGACGGCGTTCGATTTTGTTGCTGCCTGTTTTTTTTTCGTCGCATCTTTATAAATCTTTTCCGCCTGTTTTCTGTAACCCTCTATTTTACCCTTAATATCGGAAACGGTGCTTTCTGCTCTATCTTTATAGAGTTTTAACGCCTTGTCCTGAAGGTCCATGAATACCTTTTCATACTTCTTTTGCTCGGACTCTAACCTGTTGACGATGTTTTTTATCTGCGGATTATTTACCGCCAGTTTCGCAACATCGTTTGTAGTTTTGACCACCAGTTCCTGAACCTGGGTTTGCGTCTTCTTGGCGAGTTTCTGAGCCTCATCTTTGAATTGCTTCAATACATCCAACAGCCTTGTTTGTTTTGCTGCCATAAAAACCTCCTTATAAGTTTATTGTCTTCTATACAAGATAAGCATAATAAAGTCAAAAAAAAGTAGAGGAGAGTACCCAAGTGCCAAGGAACCTGAAATTTCCCAATTTCTACTTGGCTGTGTTGACGGCTGCGGTTTTCGACAGGGCAAGAGTGCCGAACATGGGGATGTAGAGACAGACAGAAAACCCCGTGCTTAAAAGCCCGGGGTTGAGAATCATTCTGCAGCGAAGCCGGCTTTTGCCGGCGAATCGTAGTTATTTCATGCAGGTCGTCTTAAAAAGCAAATCTTAGATTTAATGCAACCGCCTGATCCGTGAAGGTTGTTTTCTGTTTGGAGAGGTTATAACCGTCCAGGGTGTACATATTGTAATCGAGAGCCAGGATTGTCTCTTTCGAGATATCATAGCTTATACCGGCAAGCGCCCATGTGTTCTCCGATGTTGCGACAAACTTAAACAACTCTGTTGAATAAAGATTGCTGGTGCCGAGGCTTACCGTCGGTGTTACCGTACCGCTGACCGGTGTATAGGAATCGTTTCCATTTGGTTTCATATCGAGGTAGCGGGCAAATATCCTCAGTTTCTCTTCACCCGGTATACGCAGGAAGCCCCAGAACTCATACCCGTAGCCATGGTTGAATTTCGCTTTTCCCTGGTCCGCAGAAGTAATATGATCGTCTGCCCACATCCAATCGCCGGCGACTCTCAATAAACTATTGGTGTATACAAGCATGGCTATTGCGCGTTTCGGGTTGTAGCCCGGTACGCCGTTGTGCATACTTTCATCCATACCGAACAAGTCGAATATGAACGGCTTTATATTCAATGCTATTCTTGCTGCTCCGGCATAGCCTCTCCCGTTCTGCGGAGCCTGGTAGCCTTCTCCGTTTGATACCATGACGTGGTAATCAATAAGTTTATTGAACAGATTTCCAACAACCGCTACACCCAGGTCGCTTGACGGCATAAACCCTTCGTAATCCGGAGCGGTTTCAGAAACGAATCTGTAGTCCCACAATCCTTCTTCGTAGGGTATCCATGGTGTTTCCGTCAAACCAAACCGTATCGCCATATTCTTTACCGGAGTAAAGATGCCATAGAGATATTTAACAAACACATTACCCCTTCCGTTTGATTCGCTTGGGTCCGAGTATGCCTCATCAAGGGTGAACTTGCCGGAAAACTCGTTGTTTATTTTACCGATAGCTATAAGGTACGCCCTCGACAGCCTTACGCCATTCGTGTTTGCGCTGTTTTCATTTGCCTGTGTTTGTCCGGCCTTTGCATTGTCAAAATGGTCTCCCGAAGCCTGCATTGCATTCAGATATGCTTTTACCCCGACATTAAGATTGTCGTTGATCTGATATGCATAAGCCCCTGTGCTGAAGAACACTACTCCCAATACTGCTGCTCCCAATATTCTTTTTACTTTTTTTGCCATTTCTCCTCCTTAATTTTAAAGTTTGTGGCTTTCATTACTAAGAAAAATATCTGTACAGTATGAACACGGCATTACGGACGTGTAAAATTCAGGTAAAACCGGAAATTCGTACAGCCACAGCAAAAGGCGGTGGCTTTTGAGGAAAGATCTCAACAGGGAGTTTTATCAGACCCCTCTGCATTTTTCCGGGAATATGTTTTCAGCGCTTACTATTGACAAACATTTTGCAGTGGCATATCACGCATATAAACCCCGTTAGAAGGGATTGGCTGAGACCATATCTTTCTACAGCAGACGATAAAGAGCGGGTTATGTTCTTCCGCATAGCCGGGCGTTCTAACGGGGTAAAATACTAAATAAAGGAGGTAAGGATACATGAAGAAGTTAATGCTATTAGCGATTGTTCTCGCTTTTACAGCGGGCATGACAGGCTGCCACAAAGAAGAAGCAACAGAGCAAGCAGCACCAGCAGTCACAGCACCGACAGCAACAACAGCAGCACCGGCATCACCGACAACAGCAGCGCCGGCATCACCGACAACAGCAGCACCGGCAAAGTAAAAAAGCACTGTTTTGTGAAGAGGGAGTTTATCGCTCCCTCTTTTTTTATGGTCTACGGGGTTTATCCCGTTATACCGCTCATGGAAGATAAATTGCGAATACAGCTTGCTGCAATGTGATTTCATAACTTGTCCGAACACCGGAGTTTTCGCGGGTAACGGGGCTTACTTCAGAATTTGAGCGGTAAAATCCCTATCATGCATGATACGGTTGAATATACTGTAAAGGCTTATGGACGGGTCTGACAATTCCTTTTTATAATGTTCCGGTACTTCCGCATTGACTGCACTGTCTATTCTGACGCTGAGCTGTTCGACGATAAGCTGCTTTAATCCATGAAGTCTTTTGCGCAAAAACAAAGCGGTTTCTTTGTGACTCTCCATAAATTCGATATGCTTTTGTATTGTTTGGAACAGTTCCGGCGTGCCGGTACCATCGAGTCCGTTGGTCAGCATGATCGGTATCTCCCATACATTGTGTCCAGGCTGGGACGTTTCTGCAAGGAGCTTGAGCGCATTTACCAACTGTTTGGAGCCTTCCCTGTCCGATTTATTGACCACAAAGATATCCGCAATCTCCATGAGGCCGGCCTTCATCGCCTGAATGAAATCTCCGGACTCCGGGACAAGCACCACAAGCACGGTGTCGGCTATATTCATTATATCCAATTCCGTCTGTCCGACTCCAACGGTTTCCAGGATGATAAACCTGTAGCCCGCTGCCTGCATGAGGTGAGCGGCGTCCCTGGTAATCCTCGATATGCCTCCCTGTGCGCCGCGTGAGCCGAGGCTGCGTATAAACACCTTATCATCGAGGAAATGGTGCTGCATTCTGATCCTGTCCCCGAGTATAGCGCCGCCGGTAAAAGGGCTCGATGGGTCCGTGGCAAGCACACCGGCCATTTCTCCGCTGTTCCGTATATGCTTGATGAGCCAGTCTATCAGCGAACTCTTGCCTGCCCCGGGCGGGCCCGTAACTCCTATACGCACGGCTTTCCCCGTCGTACCGATATAGTGATCAACGGAGGGTATATCCAGTTCCCCTTCCTCGAGCAGGGTTATTGCCCGTGCAAGCGCGGGTGCGTTTCCCTGTTTCAATTTGTCGATTAAATCTTTTCTATCAGTCCTTACTTCCATAAAACATTTACTTTATCACCCCGGTTTACACCGAGTTTTTCATGAGCACTGCCGGAATTTACAGCAATTTCGAGCAGGCCGGAGCTGTTGATGATCGCGCATGGCACACCGTTCCTGCACCGCTCATAGGTTTCCTGTATACCGTTTATTTTAACCCCTTTTATGAATATAGCCAATACTTTGTTTACGGCGTGTATCTTGAGCTTGTCCGACGGTATGTTTGTTATAAGATTACCAAAATGGTCGATATGGATCACTTCACCTGTTATGCCCCTGCTGCTGATGATAGGTTTGGGAATATCGAGTATGACAGGTCTTCTGATGATGTTTCCCACGATGG
The DNA here is from genome assembly GCA_021815065.1 of bacterium. Classification (GTDB taxonomy): domain Bacteria; phylum JAMCPX01; class JAMCPX01; order JAMCPX01; family JAMCPX01; genus JAJYLM01. The sequence continues at coordinate 5,401 of JAKAHI010000074.1, forward strand.
ATCGATCCCATTTTAAAGACAAGCGTGCCGCTGCAGGGGCGAATATGTCCCTGCCATGAAACGTCGTGGAGACAGTATGCCTCGACTTTAGCTCATAGCAGACCGACGGCTGGCTGATAAGAATGTAGCTGAATACCCCGTTGTCGGGTCCTATAAAGATGTAGTCCCTGGTCCTTAAAACCATATCGTATCTCTGACCGCCGACCCCGGGGTCTACAACAACGACATGCACACTATTCTTCGGAAAATATGTATAATACCCGTTCAGTACAAATGCCGCAGCGGCAATGTTGTGAGCGGGAATATTGTGGGTCACATCGATGATGGTTGCCTTGGGGTTTATGCCCAATATTACCCCTTTCATACTTGCGGCGTAGCTATCATAAGAACCGAAATCCGTGCAGAGTGTTATGACAGACATGCCATCCCCCGGCTAACGTTCATCGGCTATGTGCTTGAGGTGTCTTCTGAGGTAAATGATAAACAATAGAATGCCCGTTAATAGTATCACATAATCAAACCTGTGGAAGTACGGGCCGAGCGTATCCCATTGTTGTCCGAGTTTGAAGCCTATCCATGTGATGAAAAGACTCCAGATGAACGAACCTATAAACGTATAGAATATGAATTTAATAAAATTCATGCGTGCAATACCCGCCGGAAGCGATATGAACGTCCGTATGACCGGCAGGAGCCTCCCTGTGAATACGATTATATTGCCGTACCTGGCGAACCACCGGTCTGCCATGTCAAGGTCGTGTCTGCTTATCAGAATGTATTTGCCGTATTTTTCGATCAAAGGCCTTCCGCCGTATGCACCGGCAGCATAGGCGATTATAGAGCCGATGACGCATCCTATTGCCCCTGCTACAGCAACGTAGAACAACTGGAATTTTTGCATAAACACAAGATATCCTGCAAACGGCAGTATGATCTCGGACGGCAGGGGTATGCAGGCACTCTCGATGGCCATGAGAAAGGCAACCCCGCTATAACCGAAGATTTTTATGGTGGATATTATGAATCCGGCAACAATCCCAAAAAGGTGTGATACCATTTACTCCTTCTCTATTTTGAACATTTTCCTGCCTGTTGACCGGCAGGGAACGCCATTTTCCCGATTATGGGGGAGAGCTCGAATATTCCCACGGACTGTGCCGGGTTCACGGCGTTGATGAATTCCGTGTTGTTGATAAGCATGGCGAATTTTGCCTGTCCTATGCC
>JAKAHI010000075.1 GCA_021815065.1 bacterium
ATCACATCAAATTCGGCCCGCGCACAGGTCGGGCATGAAATAATCTCGACGCCATGCTGGGCGAGACCGAGTGCTCTGAGAATTTCGTATCCTGCCTTTACCTCGATCACGGGATCATCGGTAAGCGATACCCGTATCGTATCACCGATGCCTTCGGAAAGCAGAATGCCCATGCCTGCGGCCGATTTTATGCTGCCCGACAACACGGTGCCGGCCTCGGTTACACCGAGATGCAGGGGATAATCAACGCGTTTTGATAATTGCCGGTATGCCTCTATCATCACGAGGACATTGCTCGATTTTACGGACACTTTTATATTGCCGAAATTGAACGCCTCAAGCTCGTGTATGTTTCTCATGGCAGTTTCAACAATGGCCTCTGCCGTCGGATGAAAATCATATTGTTCAAGTATGTCCTGCGGCAAAGAACCCGCATTGACCCCGACCCTTATCGGTATACCTGCGTCCGCGGCTGCACGAACGACCTCATGGATGCGATCCTTGCTGCCGATATTCCCCGGATTGATCCTCAGACCGTCGATACCGCTTTTGATTGATGCAAGGGCAAGCCTGTAGTCGAAATGGATGTCTGCTATCAGCGGCACCTGCACCGCCTGCTTTATGGTCTTCAGGGCAAGCGCGGAGTCCCTGTCAGGGACAGCAAGCCTTACTACCCTTGCACCGGCGTCTGCAAGCTCATTTACCTGCTTTATGGTAGCAACCACATCCTTTGTATGGGTATTGGTCATGCTCTGGACAACAACAGGGTTGCCGCCGCCTATCTTCACATCACCTATGTTTATGACCTTGGTTTTATGTCTTTTCATGGTATCGTTATAAGTGTTTAGTATAGTCATTAATCCGCTTTATATAAAGCTTTATATAGTCCTCTGCCATACGCATGTAATGAAAGTGATCAAGCACATGCCTCCTGCAATCCGTGGGGCTGATATCCTGTATCCTGTGGACCGCGTTAACCATATCTTCTACACCATCGCACAAGAAGCCCGTTTTTTTATCAACAATTATCTCAGGCATTGCGCCATGCCGTGTTGTGATTACAGGTGTACCGCTTACCATGGCCTCGATAGCCACTAAGCCGAACGGCTCTTCCCATTGTGTAGGAAAGATCAATGCTTTTGCTTTGGCAAGGTAGGCTGATTTTATTTCATCGGTAACTTCGCCGACATACAGGCATTGCTTGTTAAAATGCCTCTTCAAATAACCAAACCCTGCATAACCCTCCACAAATTTTCTGTGAGCATTGCCGGCGATTATAAGTTTCATGCCTGTTCGCCGAGCAACCTCGATAGCAAGGGGCAGTCCCTTGACCGTCCAGTCCGCCCTTGAAAGAAACAATAAAAAATCTTCCTTGTTTTCACGGTAGAGGTATTCTTCAGGCTTTAAACCATTATGTACGAATGGCAGGTCAGGCCTTTTATAAGCTTTTCTGTGCGCATCCGAGAGAAAATTAAACGTATCGTCGAGCTGCTTATCAAGCCAGGCGTAGCCGTGAATGGTCTTCAGCGTCGGCAGTTTATAATCAAGGTATGAATAACCGTAATGATAGTGGAGGACATCCGCATCATGCGGGAGTTTATCCTGAAGGGCGGGGGATTCCACCTCGATCTTTTTGACCTTCTTTACCTTGATAACTTCGGCAAAGGGACTTGCAGTCCCTTCAGGCGCAAGCAGGTAGTTCTTGTGGCCCATCTTTTGTAATGCCTCCAGCAGCCATACAACGACGCGTTCGACGCCACCATAGTATTTTACCGGCAGCAGTTCGTTCGAAAAGTGTGCTATTTTCATTTTTTATACCGCATATACAGCCTTTTTCCGATAAGCAGTTTAAACATATTTTCGAGTGCAATGGATGAGAGCACAGAGAAAGGATCGTGTTTGACCGCGCGCGAAAGGTACATCCCTGCTTTTTCAAAATCACCGATGGATATGAATGCCCTCGAAAGCCGGAGTTCACGTTCAGAAATAATTCTGTTGTCCAGACCTACACCATATTCTTGTGCGGCAGCCGTTATGCTGTTCCATGCTTCCTCTGTAGCATTGACCCATTGTATTTTATTTTTTGAATAACTGCCGGCATGCACGGATATCTGCACGGTTGTTTTATCTATAAAACCGATGCCGCCTTTCATAGCGCATCGTGTGAAAAGTTCCCAGTCCTCACGGAGCGGCAGCTTTACGTTGAACCCGCGCGTTTCTTCTAAAAGAGATGTCCTTATAATACCTGTTGACGGGTACCCGATCAATGCACGGAGCATAAGTCTAAGATAGGGATCGCCTGTGCCTGTATTAATCCCCGTGATGCCTGCAGTTTTCTCCTGCGCTTGTTCGTTTACGATGTGCCAGTTTGCAAAGGCTATGCCGATATTCTTGTGTTCGATCATAAAGCTATTCAGTACATGAAGGTGTTCCTGCAGCCAATAATCATCATCATCAAGGAAGGTAATAAGCTCAGTTTTTGCAAGCTTTATGCCGGTATTTCTGCAGGCAGACCGTCCCTGGTTCTTTTCATTGCGGACGTACTTGATTCTGCCTGTTTCTATTTCGGCTTTAAAGACCCTTTGCATCAGCTCCATGGTATCGTCGGTTGATGCGTCATCGATAGCAATGATCCCAAAATCTTTAAAACTCTGAGAAAGTACGCTATTCAATGCCCTTTTGAGCATTTCAAAGCGGTTATATGTGGGTATGATAACGCTTATTTCAGGCACAATGTTCATCCTGTACAATAATCATTTTAATCAATTACCCCAGCAGAGGAATATGGTCAAGCAGGGGCGAATCAGCTTAGTTCGGTTCAAGATTAAAGATTCGAGATTTAATATTTAAAACTCAGACAAAATAATAATAAATTGGGCGCATTCTTTACAATCCGCCTATACTCATGTAGAACCTCTAACATACATGAACCGGGGAATAGAGACATGCCAAATCCGCAGCTTTCCATTATAATTGTTAATTACAATACCAAGGATGATTGTATAAAGTGCATACAATCCATCTATGACAGGATATTGACCATATCATACGAGGTGCTCGTGTGTGACAATGGTTCATCAGACGGAAGTATAGAAGCAATAAACCGTGAATTCCCCTGGGTGTACACCATAGACAACAAACAGAACCTCGGGTTTGGCAGCGCAAATAATATCGGGGCCGCACATGCAAAAGCGGACATCCTGTTCTTTCTGAATCCGGATACAATTATCGATCACGGTATAGAGCAGATGTGCAGCTATATGATTGAACATAAGGACCCGGGGTTACTGGGGCCTGTTGTGCTGGATCAGAACAACAACAGAAATTTATTTTATCCGCCCGTGTATAGCAATATATTCCTTCAGGTAACAGATCTGGTGCTTACCCCGGTAGCGCGTCTCGGCACGACATGGAAGAAATTGGTTTATAACAGAAACATCGGTCGAAATAAAATATTTGATACCAAATACATCATTGGATGTGCAATGATGTTTAAAAGAAGTGCCTTCGATGCCGTTGGTGGTTTTGACGAGGATATATTCATGTATGGTGAAGAATTTGATGTGGGGAGGAGATTAAGAAAAAATGGCTACAGAATTCAAATAGTGCCTCATGCCGCTATCATTCATTTTGGCGGGCACTCAACAAATCAAATTCCGTCCGATCGTATTCTGGCAATAGGTGCGCAATCATTTAAAAGACTGCTTAAAAAACATTTTCCACATACATGGCATTGTAGATACACTATTGAAGCATTGACACATATTCGGCAGGCGCTCAGTGCTTTTTCAAAGATAATTATTGGTTTTATTGTTAGGAAAGACAGTGCCAAGAATTATCTGCATTTGCGCAATCATTTAAACCAGTTTAAGATTATGCGGAGGATATTAAAGGAGAAAGATTAAGTGCGAGTATCTATTTTTCTCCGGTATATATCGTTGCAATGCCGCGGGTAAGGTTCGTCGTTTTGATATTTTTAAACCCTGCGGATGCCAGCATCCTGCAAAATGTCCCGGGATCCGGGAATGCTTCGACCGAACTCTTGAGGTAGGTGTATGCCTTTGTTCTTGAGATGAGATTACCGAGCAGGGGAAGTATCTTTTCGAAATAGACTTTGTATACCCTGCCGAAAAGCCCCCGCGGCATGGAAAATTCGAGTATTGCTACCCGGCCGTGCGGTCTCACCACCCTGAAGAATTCTTTTAAGCCGTTCTCCCTCGGATAGATATTGCGTATGCCGAACGCACAACTGACAAGATCAAAGGTATTGTCCCGGAAGGGCAGGGACAAACCCGAAGCATTGATCAGCGGTAACGCTGCATTCTTGAGTCCGGCTTTTTTCAGCATTTCCCTGCTTATGTCCACGCCATAGACAGAGAGGGCATCGTTTGCGTGTTTATAGGCAAGCGCCATGTCACCGGTGCCTGTGGATACATCGAGGATCGTTTTTACCTGCTGGGACATGCTTAGGCGTACAACCCTGCGTCTCCACCGTACATCGGTGTATCCGGACAGGATATGATTTAACAGATCGTACTGCCCGGATATGACATCAAACAGGCTGGCTATGTCGTGTTCTGTAGGTTCCATGTTTCAAATTTCTCAAGTTCTTATGGTCATTTCGCGCTTGACATGGAATTCAGTTCTGTTTTGTACATCAAAATTCATTTGAAGAATTAGATTCGCTCCCTCTGGGTTCCCGCTTTCGCGGGAATGACAGTGGAATGAGCTTCTTATCTATTAACCGCATCTTTATCGCTTTTCAGTACAGCCCCATCCGCTTTGCTATAATTTCCTTCATGATTTCCGTCGTACCTGCCCCGATGGTAAACATCCTCGCATCGCGGTAAGCCCTTGCAACCGGGTATTCTTCCATGTACCCGTATCCGCCGAACACCTGGATTGCGTCATACGTTACCTTGTTTGCCACCTCGCAGGAATAGAGTTTTGCCATGGAGATCTCTTTGGTCGCATCCTCTCCCTGATCGAGCAGCCATGCACCATTGTAAGCGAGCTGGCGTGCAGCCTCGAGCTGTGTTGCCATATCAACGAGTTTATGGGCTATGGCCTGGTGCTGTGATATGGGTTTGCCGAAGGTCATCCTTTCCTTTGAATAGTTAACAGCGTCCTCGAGTGCAACCTGTGCGAGGGCTATGACGCCGACTGATCCCATAATCCTCTCTGTCTGGAAGCCTTCCATAATATAGTAAAAGCCCTTGTTAAGCTCTCCGACGATCATATTCTCCGGTACAAAGCAATCATCGAAAAACAATTCTGCCGTGTGTGATGTGTGGTGCCCAAGCTTCTTCAGTTTCCTGCCCACGGTAAAGCCCTTTGTTTTGGTATCCAGTAAGAACAGGGTGATACCCTTATGACCTTTGGTGGAGTCCGTTTTTGCTGCAACGATAATATAATCCGCCCAGGTACCGTTTGTGATGAAGATCTTTGAGCCGTTGAGTACATAGCCGCCGTCCGCCTTTTTGGCAGTGCTTCGTATCCCTGCAACGTCGGAACCCGCGTTCGGCTCTGTGTAGCCTATCGCAAAAACAGCATCGCCTTTTATCATCTTCGTCAGGTATTTCGTCTTTTGCTCTTCCGTGCCGTGTTTGAACAGTACCGGCGTAGCCATATCCGTATCCACCATCACATCGAGACACAACCCCGGCATCCTGGATCTGTAGAGTTCTTCATAAAACACAATATCGTAAAAGATATCGAGTCCCATGCCCCCGTATTTTTCAGGGTAGCGGATACCGAGAAAATTCATATCAGCCAGCGTTTTGAACAATGTCTTTGGATAATCCTCTGCCTCTTCCCATTCGTTTGCATGGGGCACAAGGTTTTTGGTCACAAAATCCCGTACACTCTTTCTGAACATATCGTGTTCTTCGGTGAAAAAATGTTGTTTCATACATCCTCCGATAGCTATATTTTATTTTTCATATAAACTCTGTTTGTCCGCAAAATGCAATAAAATGTCTTGAGTAAGAAGAGCGGAATCCCGGGAAGTGTGCAAATAGTTTTCTGATCGCCTGAAAATAAGGCGACAGACAGTCAACAGGCTGTTTACGAATCCAGCCAAGCTGGTTGACAAAAATCTTATATGAACGATATGTTCTAATTATGAATTATAGTTCATTCGTGAGACAAAAGGGACAGGAGACATAAAATAACCAACTTAAGCCGGAAGGAAAGAGACAGGCAGCTGCGCAGAACCGACATATTTAATGCGGCGGAGCATCTGTTTGCCTTAAAAGGATATCATAAGACGACCATAAAGGATATCGCTCAAGAAGCGCAGTATGCCGTCGGCACGGTATATTTGCATTTTAAAGACAAGGATACCCTTTACTTTGCCTTATTTAAGGAAAAGATAAAAGGTTTGTTGTCCAAAATCAATGAAGAAAAGCCAGGGCAGCCCCGGGATGCGAGAAGCAAGCTGAAGCTTTTTGTAGAGGAAAGCTCCACCTTTTTCATGGAGAATCAGGATTTCCTCAGGATATTCAGCTCGGAAGAAGACAGGCTGCTGGTAGAAAAAAAACTCTTAAAGAGTTCTACCGGCCGGCAGCTTCAGGAGTATATTACTCTGCTCATTATACAGGCGCAGGAAGAACGTGTCA
>JAKAHI010000076.1 GCA_021815065.1 bacterium
TGGCTTTATGAAAGGGTATAAGGTCGAAAGACTTTACCGTGATGCAAAGCTCGGAGAGATCGGGGAAGGCACGTCGGAGATCCAGAGGGCTATCATAACGAAATTTGTAGAAGACCTGTACTGACCAGGTTTGTCAGGCGGTGAATGCCATTGCAGGCTGTAACACCTGTTGCTCCGTGACGAAACCCTTTTCAAGCATGGATATGAACTTCTTTACGAACAGGTGGTTCAGGGCATGTCCGCTCTTATAACTCGTGATGTGTCCTTTAAGAGGTGTCCCTATCGTATAAAGGTCGCCGAGGAGATCCAGTATTTTGTGACGGATAAACTCATCCGGATATCTCAGGCCGTCCGGATTCATAATGTCATTTTCGTCCAGTACTATGGTGTTTTCAAGCGAAGAGCCCTTGGCAAGTCCCAGAGACTGCATGGTGTTATAATCTTTTAAGAAGCCAAATGTCCTTGCCCTCGATATCTCGGAATAAAAATGTTCGGGGGTGTTATGATAGGTGTAGTGCTGTTTCAGTATCTTCGGATGGGCAAAATCTATAATACCGTCTATGGTGAGCGTCGCAGCGGGGCTGTATTTTATATAGCCGTCGTTATGCTCAACCGCAAATTCGGATTCTATGGTAAAAGAGTCTTTTTTTGCGGGTAAGGTAAATACTCCTGCATCGAGCATAGCCTCGGCAAAGAGAGATGCACTCCCGTCCCCGCCCGGGACTTCATCGCCCTCTACTTCAATGATTGCACTGTCTATGCCAAAACCATGGAGAGCGCTTAACAGATGTTCTACCGTGAAGATCGTGAACTGATCGTCTCCGATGCTTGTTGCAAACATGGTGCTTTTGACCTTATCGAGAGCAAGCTTTATATATCTTACTCTGTTACCCACTTTTTTGGCAAACAGAATATGATCATTCTCTGAAGCCGGATGAATGGTTATTCTTGAAAATTCACCGGTATGCAGGCCATAACCCTCACAGACTATCTTCCTTTTTACCGTTTTTTTAAACATCACAAAAAATAATATATGCAAAGTTCATACCACATGCAAAGCTATTGTTTTTCAGTCTATTAGCAGTTTTTGGGTTATGAGGAATGTGATAGTAACATCACGGGTTGGGAATATTATGCTACATGTATATGCAGCGGTGCACCACCGACGACATGCAGGTGGATATGATAAATACTCTGGCCTCCCCATTGTTTTACGTTAAACACAGCTTTAAAACCTTTTTCGGAAATGCCCGTCTTATCGGCCATCTGTTTTGCGACAAGCATAATCTTCCCCAGGAGCAGTTGGTCCTGGTCGGTTATGTCGGCAAGTGTCGCTATATGTTTTTTGGGTATAATCAGAAGATGTACCGGGGCAACGGGATGGAGATCATTTACCACTATCACATCGTCATCTTCATAGAGAAACTGAGACGGTATCTTCCTGTTCGCAACCTGACAGAATATGCAATCTTCCATGGCTTCCTCCTGACAAGAATCTGGTATCAAACCCTTTGTTGAAAGGCAAGGTATTTTAACTTATTGGCACCGAGAACCGCATTTGAAACATGCGGGGAATAAAAAAGAATCTTACGCCAGTTAGCACCACCGTTAACCCGAAAAATGCAATAAGGAGGTTTACTTATTCGTTCAATCCCGCGATCCACCTGATATCTATATATTTCCATATAGAAACGAGATTTCAGTCCTCTGTATGTTTATATGCCATTACCCGGTATGGTTTCCTCATCGGATTTTCGAAGAATACCTTTATCTGACGCGGGATTATCGCTTATTGCATAAACCTCCTTATTTTACAATCGCATTTTTCGGGTTAATGGAGAGGATACTACGATACTATTTAATTCCTTAGATCATTATTTTGTAAGTTCTATACAGAATGCAGAGAAGATCGGGAGAAAAGTAACTCCCCTAACCCCTCTTATGTAAGAGGCGTAACGCAGAAGTTCGGGAATAAAAAGTTTGGTTGCGGCTGAAAGCCGCACTTGAAGGACTTTCTCATGATGCCGGGGTTTATTGTTGCGTAAACGGTACAGCCTTTATGTCCTTCTTGAGGCCGACACCCATGGTCAGGATGATCTTGAATGCCTCCTCTATGGATATATTAAGCTCATAGAGACTCGATTTTTTCACGAAGAGGAAGAATCCCGATGTCGGGTTCGGCACTGTCGGTATAAATACAGTCAAATTCTCCGGTTCTTCCATATTCGAGATCTCTGCCTTACCGACGACAAACCCTATGGCATAGCTACCTGCTCTCGGGAACTCTACAAGCACGACATGGTTGAACTGTTTTCTGTTCTCTGTAAATGCATCGGTGATCTGTTTTGCCCCGTTGTAGATCCCTTTGATAAACGGGGTGTTTGAAAAGACATCCTCCATGAAGCTCAGCAGTTTTTGTCCAATATAATTATAGGTCATCAGTCCAATTATGAAAATTAATATAAGGGCAATGATAAGGCTTATGCCGCGCACATGGATATAGGTTTGAGGGTTTATTATACTCGGAAGCATACCAAGCAGGCTGTCAGACCATGATATGAGGATCCTGATTATGAAGATCGTTATAATTACCGGTATAAGAACAGCAACTCCGGCAAGAAAAATATTTCTTATTTTGACGCTTAACTTATTTTTTATTTTATGTATTTGTGGAATCGAGCTATTCAACAAAGATGTCCTCTTGAGTCGATCCCTTTTCGTTTTCCACGTAAGAGATCAGGTATTTTTTACTTTGCTCGTCGAGTTCCAGGAACTTTACACCCATCCCTGGCAGGGCATCCTGAGTCGGTTCGGTCCCCGGTTTGTATTCATGCGACCATATTACCTCACCCTTTGCTTCGATAAGCTTGATTGCACCAGGAAGCCGGAACCGTATGTCGAGCATTATCCCTTTTTTCAGGGGTGATCCCGTCTGGATGAGGAACCCTCCAATACTCATATCCGTTGTATAGTCAATCTTGTAATTATCGGTGCCCTCGATCGAGAGGAGAACGGGTATGCAGATCAACCTCCTCTGTTGTTTCCGTATCTGGTGGAGCAAATTTAAATCATCGTTCATAGCGGTGTAACTTCTATGAGCAGGCTCCTCGTCCTTGGCCCGTCAAATTCACAAAAGAAAACAGACTGCCAAGTGCCGAGCACAAGCCTGCCGTTTTCGACAAACAACGACAGGGTAACGCCTATCATACTTGATTTAATGTGTGCATCGGCATTGCCCTCTTTGTGATTATAGTCCCGGTCTGCAGGTGCAATCTTGTTGAGCGTTTCAAGGATGTCCTGTTTTACCGCGGGGTCTGCGTTCTCATTGATCGTAATACCGCCTGTCGTGTGCGGTACGAACAAATAACAAATACCCCTCACAATGCCCAGCTTCTTGAGCAGTGCGTTCACATCGGCCGTAATATCGATGAGCTCTATCCTCTTTTTCGTAACGACGGGTATATGTTTCATGGCTGCAATTCTCTAAAAATAAAGCCCCTGTAAGACAGGGGCTTACTCAGATCGTATATAATCTCTCCGTATAGCATATCAGGGCTGGACATTCACGATGCTGACGGATCCGGTAATGGCTTCAGCATAGCTCTGACCGAGTACCGTCGTCGTCGTATCGCTTGCTGAAAGCACACCAGTTGCTACCACTTGATATGCACCGGGCGGCACATTAAATGCCAGGAAATCACCCTGGCTCGATGTCCATGTCAATGAAGGGTCTGGCAAGCCGAGCGGCGGATTGCCATAAAAAATGCCTTGTGTAACTATGGCACCCGTACTGATATTTTGTAAGGTGACTATGGCATTCTCAATTGCATCACCGGCACAGTTGCTTACCGTACCGACTATAGCACCCAATGACGGGTCCTGAGTTACTTTAGCACTGCTGCTCGCAAGGGACACTATAGTGCCGGACATCAATTCCACAGGTATTAATGCATTTGCATCCGCGGCAGAGACAATCTCCCCGAATTGGTATGTATCCATATAGCCTGAGGCACTGGCTTTCACAGCAAAGAGAACCCCGGTGGGGAGTGTTGTTGTTATCGTTCCCGATGCACCGGATGTAACGGTAATATCCGGTGTTTGGTTTGCCACCTTGTTGCTTGTTGAGGTAAAGAGGGAGATAGATGCTCCAACAACAGCACCGCCAAGTCCGTAACTTTGTGCATTTAATCCTACCGATATAGGTGCCCCCTGGAGTATGGCAGTACAGGTTGATACATACGTCCCGCCATTTGTCACAATTATGGGGGGAGGCAGGGTAGTATTAGTTGGTGGAGGTTGTGGCTTTGTTTGTTGTGTTGTACATCCGAGGAGCTTCTGCATGTCAGCGGGCAGATTCTGCGAACAAACAGAAGGATTATTCCCGGCCGGCACATATCCGGATCCACCGCTGCAACTACTCATGAAGGCTATGAAAGAAACTAACATAAACACGATAAATAACGTTCCTTTATTGTTTGTTATTTGTTTCATAAGTAACCTCCCTTACTTTTTTACAAACATACAGGAGCATTTGGACTGTGTCAAGGACACCGTTCGTCCTGCTTGCCCCCGCGATTTTATTGTATCCCCACGGTTCGTAACCGTTAAAGTTTGTTAACCTCGCTGTTTTTGGCCGGATAAACCTCGATAAAAATCCTTGAGGCTGCGCCCTTTCCTATCGCAGACTTTGTTCCTTCGGATGATACGATGATCGGTCCGCCCGAAGCATTGACAACCTTTATCTTACTGCCGGTGCGTATCCCTATGTTGATAAGTTTTTTGATGAATCCCATTCCGCCCATGACCTGTTTTACAGTCCCTTCCTGACCCGATTTCATGGCGTTTAACGGACTGAGAGCTGGCTGATCCCTTTTGATTTCGTCGGTTTTGTCTTTATTGAGTCCCATACCTTTTTGATAATGATTTTCAACAGCAATGTCAATAGTTGTTTCCGAAGCCGCCATCAAAGTTTAAAAGCGCAGAGGAATACGGTTCACCCCCAGCGGATCGATACCGGAGAATGGAACAAAACACGGACTGCTTCGTTGATACTAAAGAGGAGTGATAATAGTCGATCTGTTTCTGGAGAACGCAGTGTTTTAGATTAACGTAAAAAGCCGCCGTCTTTGGTGGTGTGAATTGACTTTATATACTTTCTTAAAAACTTGACTTTGACAAGACCGGATATTAGGTGTTGATGATATGCCTGAAGAAAAAACTTACGATGACAGGATTCAAAATATAAAGAAAATGGATTTCGGATATGTAATACCTGCAATAAAAGCTGGGATACAAACCCCGCCTGCGGAATCAAAGACAAGACCGGATCTGTGGCAGCAAACAATTCCGCCGGCCGGTACAAGTAACGGACATAGTGCGGAATCTGCCGCTTCAACGGTAACAAAAATTTTAGACTTTATGCTTAAAGCCGGCATACTGTCTCTTATAGTGGTGTTTGTGGTCGCCTCTCTCTATTACGGTTCATTCGTGAGGATATGGGAGATTACCATAGCCCGCGGGAGGATATTCAGTTTTTTCACATATGCCTCTATCAGTTATTCTGCAATTACACTCTTGTATCTGATATTCAGAACATTCCTATGGCTGAAATATAAGCCGTATGCTCTACAGCGGGGTGACCGTGTACCGTTTGTCAGCGTGATCATCCCCGCATACAATGAAGGTGCGCTGGTAGAAAAAGCAATCAAAGCTGCTGTGGAATCGGATTATCCTCGCAATAAAATAGAGGTACTCTGCATTGATGACGGATCAAAGGATGATACATTTCTCTATATGCAGAAGGCAAAAGCGCGCTATGCCGACAATGTTACTTTAATAAAACTGCCCCGCAATATGGGAAAACGTCATGCTCTATACAGTGGATTTAAAAAGGCAAAGGGGGATATATTCGTAACCATAGATTCCGACTCCTTGATAGAGAAAGGCTCGCTCGATCATATTGTTGCACCGTTTTTGAGAAACGAGCAAATCGGTGCGGTAGCCGGCAACGTAAAGGTCCTGAACAAGCAAGAAGGTATAGTGCCAAAAATGCTTGGTGTAAGTTTTATCCTGTCATTTGATTTCACAAGGGCGTGCCAGTCGACCTATGGAGCTGTTTTGTGTTGTCCGGGTGCGTTCTCGGCGTACAGGGCGGACGTCGTCAGGCAGGTTATGGATCCATGGCTTCATGAGATGTTCCTCGGGGAGGTATGCACGTATGGCGAAGACCGGGCGCTCACCAATATGATACTGCAAAGAGGGTTTTACACAACCTATCAGAACAGTGCTGTTGTCCGTACGCAGGTACCGACGAATTACAATAAACTCTCAAAGATGTATCTGAGATGGGAAAGAAGCAACATACGGGAGTCCATCATCCTCTCGACTTTTATTCTGAAAAAATACAGGAAAAAACACAGAGTGCTGCCGTTTATTAATTTTATAATCGTTAATCTGCGTTACCCGTTTCAGTATTATGCAATGTCGTTCCTTTTCATAAATCTTATACTGTATCCGGCAAACATATTCAGGTATCTTTCGGTGGTTGGGGTAATTTCGCTTGTTTATATGATATATTACATTCGTGCCGAGAAGAATTCAGACTTTTTGTATGGTGT
>JAKAHI010000077.1 GCA_021815065.1 bacterium
TGGACGGTTTTGCAGGCAGTGAGGTAGATTCCGAGCTCCACAATACACCCGGGGGTGTAACAACCGGCGGCAGACTGTTCTATAACAACTCTTTCTTCGGCGCCGGCGGTTCGATGTTTTATGCTGCCAACGGCGATTATATTTCACAGGAACGATGGGGTGTTGACGGCTGGGTGAGACCAATCAATATGCTGTATATGTTCGGCAGATACTATTATGATATGGTGGATAAGCGGGCGTACGACGGTACGGTAAAAATATCGTTAACGCCGCTCAGGAAGGTATTCCTCGATGCACAGTACGGACTGTTCAATCCCGCATCCCTCATAGATAAAACAAGTATCTTTTGGGTATTCAACACGGAATCCTACAGGAATCTGAACGGTGACATAGGGTACAGAATACTCGACAATCTTTCGCTTGCCATCGAGGGTACAAAATACATGTACAGTTCAGAGGGTAATTCGTACAGCTACGGCGGCAGGCTGAACTACGATAAACAGCCCTACGCACTGGGACTCGAGCTCAACAAGGTGGATTCCACGCCTACGGATTATATGACAACGCGGATTTATGTTTTCAGGAATTTTGCAATGGGCTTCTATGCGAACATAGATGCCGTCTATACGTCGTATCTCGGCGTGCTCAACGGGTATCGTCATAGCATTACAGGCCATGTAGCTGTCGGCAAGTCGATTATTAACAACCTGAAACTCACGCTGTCGGGCGATTCGCTCGACGGGCCTTATATGCGGCATGGCGGCTTTGCAATGTTGAGTTTAAAATATAGCTTATAAACTGGAGGCATTATGAAGAGATGGTGGTTTGCGCTTTTTTTACTGATTTTTTCGGCAATGTCCTGTAATAAGGTCCTCTCATCGAATAAAGACAGATTGATTTTTTCCCATAAATTGCATGTTACCGACAACGGTGTCGAATGCCTTACCTGTCATGCCGGCATTAATACGACGACGACCGTAGCGGGCAGCTATATACCAAAAATGGATGTGTGTTTCCAGTGTCACAGCGATGCACAGAACAAATGCAGCATGTGCCACACGAACCCCGATAAGGCTGTGCCGTTTCCCATAGAAAAAAGAGATATCGTATTTTCTCACGAGGCGCACCTGCCGAAGGTTAAGAATGATTGCACCTATTGTCATACAAGGATACCGTTCGAAACAACGCCAACACCCGGGAACCTTCCGACCATGCAGGTATGCCTGTCGTGCCACCAGAAAGATTATGATACGCTGCAATGCTCCAAATGCCACACGTCGCTCAGCTCAATATCCATCGAGAGGCTGTCCAAATTCACGCACAATGCAGGTTTTAAACAAAACCACGGCGAACTCGCAAGGACCGATTTGCAGTCATGCGAGCAGTGTCACCAGCTATCGTTCTGCGACAACTGTCATAATACCAATGCAAAGATACTCCCTGCAATCCGTTACCCCGAGGCGCCCCAGCAGCCGCTGATACACCGGGGGGACTGGCTTGCGGTGCACTCCATAGATGCGCAGCAGGACCCCATGTCGTGTTACCGGTGTCACTCTGCCTCGAATTGCCGCGAATGCCACATAAGAAACGGGGTCGCTGCAGATACTTCGTCAAATGCCGCATCGCCGCATCCGGCCGGAACAGACTTCTTGTTCAATACAGCATCGCCGCAATTCCACGGGCGGCTGGCACGGCAAAATATTAATACCTGTGCAGCGTGTCACAGCGGAGGTACGGATTCCGTATGCATACAGTGCCACAAGGTGGGCGGTATCGGCGGCAATCCTCACCCTGCCGATTTCCGGTCAAGTCTCAACATGAACAAAGACAAAGTCTGTATTGTGTGCCATGGCCAATAAGCAACACGAGGGCAAAAAATAATACACTCCATGACCGCTTGTTTTTGATAAAACAGGTATTACTATTGTTACTTGCGGTCAGGTGCCGTTACAAGGATGGTTTTACATGAAAGAAGATTTATGCTCGATTTGATAAAAGTATTACTAAAGAAAAAAGGAGCTCATATGGCAGCCCCAAAGAAGAAAAACAAAAAAATTAAAAAGACCGGACCGGTTAAAAAACAAAAGGTTTCTTTAAAAAAGAAAGGCAAAGTGAAAAAGGGGACCGCGGCAACCGGTTCCAGGACCATGAAGCAGGCTGAACCCCGGAAAGCCGTAAAGACAAAAAAGGCGACAACTGTAAAAAGCACGCAGAAGAAAACGCGGATTGAGTATGAGCAAATAAAGAAGATGCTTCAAAAAATGAGAATGGACATCATCAACGAGCTTTCCAAGAAGAAAACTACGCTCGAAGAAGAAAAAAATGTGGAAATAGAGGACCTCGACGCCATAGCCGCAGACAGGAACAGGGAATATGAATATCTGCTTACGACCATGGACACAAAAAAGTTAAAGCAGATAGATGAAGCACTGGCAAAGATAGAAAACAACACGTATGGTATATGCGAAGAATGCGGTGAGGAGATACCTGTTGCACGGCTGAAGATATTGCCGTTTGCAAAACTGTGCATAGATTGTGTTTCCAATGTAGAGAAAGAAGAAGCGTTAAAGCAGTCCCTCGAGAGTGAAAAAGACATATTCACTACAGGGAACAACGAAGAAGAAAGCGATATAGAGTAAGATTAGGGAAATACGGCCGGAAGATCAAGTCCCGTTGTTTCGTCAAAGCCGAGTGAGAGGTTCATGTTCTGTATAGCCTGTCCGGAGGCGCCCTTTACAAGATTATCCAGTGCAGAAAAAAGTACTATGGTTGAATTCCTTTCCTCAAAACGTACCGCTATGTCGATATAGTTCGATCCCCTTACCGCGTTTACATTTGGAAGTCCCGGTGATCGCACGATCCTGACAAAGGGTTCGTCTTTGTAAGCTTCCAGGAGCACCTCTTCAAGGCCGTCGGGGGAGATTTTTTTATCTTCGTCAGCAACCGCATAGATTGTCGTAAAGATCCCCCTGTTTATCGGGACAAGGTGGGGTACGAACGTTATGCTTGTTCCGGCGGAAATCTCAGACAGTTCTTGTTCTATTTCAGGTATATGACGGTGCGATGCAGGCTTATATGCCCTGAATCCGTCGCTTACTTCAGAAAAATGCAGTTCCTGTGAAGGAGATCTTCCGGCGCCGGTAACCCCGCTTTTTGCATCTACAATAATCCCTTTGTTCTTTATAATGCCTTTCTTGAGAAAGGGTGCCAGAGGGATGATCGCCCCCGTTGGATAACATCCCGGGTTTGCAATAAGACGTGCATTTTTAATCTCTTTTCGCTTTATTTCAGGCAGGCCGTAAACCGATGATTTCGAAAGTTCCGGCGTGGTCTCAATGCCGTACCATTTTTTGAAAAGGACGGTATCCTTTAACCGGAAGGCGGCGCTGATATCGATTACCGTGGTGTTGTTCTTCAAAAACTTCCCGCAAACAGAAGCTGATTGTTCATGCGGAAGGGCAAGAAAAACGACGTCGAAGTCCATATCATACAACTGGTCAATCTTCTGGCACGTCAGTTTATAAAATCCCTTTAAGGACGGTATAACGTTATCCAGAGGAAGCCCCGCATTTTTATCGGCACTTGCTGCAACAACAGTAACATGCTTATGAAGACTCAAGAGCCTTAACAGCTCTATCCCGGAGTAACCCGTTGCGCCTAATACGGCTACCCGCTTCATGCGATTATCTCTTTGAATACTGGAATCTCTTTCGTGCAGCCTTCCTGCCGTATTTCTTTCGTTCTTTCATACGAGGGTCGCGTGTTATCAAGCCCGCTTTTTTGAGTTCCGCACGGAGGTCCCCGTTAAAAGCGATAAGGGCTTTCGTAATACCGTGTGCAAAGGCCTGGGCCTGGGATGACCAGCCGCCGCCTATAATGTTCGCAACAACGTCAAATTTACCCTGCGTGTTGGTCAGCTTGAAAGGCCGTACTATGGTTTCCCGTACCGTGAGAATAGGAAAGTATATATCAAACGCTTTTTTATTTATGGATATCTCGCCGCTTCCGGGCTTAAGCCATACCCGTGCTGTTGATGTCTTTCTTTTGCCTACGCCGTGAAAAAGAAGTTCAGCCATTTGTTACCTCCGCTTTACCTTTTTTGTTTTCAGAATTCAGTTGTGCCGCGTGCGGATGTTCAGCTCCGGGGTATACCTTGAGTTTCGTTAAAATTTTATCAGCAAGCTTGTTTTTCGGGAGCATGCCTTTTACCGCATGGAAAATGACCTTTTCCGGCTGACGCTGGAGCATCGAAGACGCTGATTCACTCTTTAACCCTCCCGGAAACAGGGTGTGGTGATAGTAATTTTTTTGTTTTAACTTGTTACCGGTTAGTTTTACCTTTGCTGCGTTTATCACAACGATAAAATCCCCGGTGTCGACATTCGGGGTATAGATTGCCTTGTCCCTGCCCCTGAGCATTGTGGCTATCCTGGTAGCCAGCCTGCCCAGAACGGCGCCATCGGCATCTATTACCTTCCACGATCTTTTAATTTCTTCTTTTTTTGCAATAAAGCTCTTCATTTTTTTTCCTTATCTGTTTGCATTTTTACTACCGGACAAAATACAATAGTAATCTTTTTATATATAACTGTATAAATAAAAGTCAAGCACTTACGTATGGATTAATACAGGTACGTGTTGTATATCCGCCGTATTCCGGATGTTTTATCCATTAAGGCGCTCAGGAAGTCTTTCCCGCACGACCTGCCTTTAAACCCCATACGCATGGCTATCGGCTCGAGTTCTTTCTCGTTTTTCGGGATCTTCTCCACGGAGAAGTCCTTGTCAATCCGCATCCTGTTTTCCAGCTTTCTCAGAAACATATATCCGTCTTTTAACTTATCCATATCCTTTTTGCTTATATATCCTTTTTCCATCAGGACTTCCAATGCAAGGAAGGTGTTCCGCTCATAGATAGCCGCATCCTCGCTGCCGTAGGTCAATTCAAGATACTGGACGATGAACTCTATGTCCATGAGACCGCCGGTGCCCTTTTTAAAATTAAAGCTGGCGGCATCGTTCTGGATACTTTTTTCCAGCCGCATGCGCATGTCGTGTATTTGCAATCTGAGGCTTTCGTCCTTTGCGATCGAGGACATGATTTCCGGCATCGCGGAAAATATTTTATTGAGAATCTGCTGAGGGCCTGTTATGCCTCTTGCCTTCAGTAAGGCCTGTTTTTCCCACATCATCGAACTTTCTTTGTGGTACTGTATAAACGAATCCATGCTGGCAACGAGAGGACCAAGATTGCCGGACGGCCGGAGCCTTGTGTCTATGGTGTACGCGTGACCAATCTCCGTGGATATACTGATCGCCGTAATAAAACGCTGCACCACCTTGGAAAAATATTCCTGGGGTGACACCTGTTTTGTGGTTTGTTTATCGCTCCCGTATACGAAAACAAGGTCAAGATCGGAGTTGTAATTCAATTCCCTGCTCCCGAGCTTGCCCATGCCGAGTACCACGATGCCGTTTTCCTCCATGTCCGGTATTTTGCCGTAGACAGACTCGAGTTCTTCCATGACAAATTTTAATGTTATGTCTATGATAACATCCGCAAGCATGCTGAGTTGTTCGGAAACCTCAACAATATTGAGATTATCGTTTATGTCGTTGATACCGATACGTAATGTTTCTTTGAACTTGAATTCCCTGATAAGCCTTAACTTATCCTCGTAATCTTTTAACTGATGGTATGCCTCATAAAGCTCATGATGCATGTCCTCATAACTGCGTTCGAGTGAAACATACCGGGCAAGAACAAGAGAGTCCAGATATTCCGGGTAGTTTATAAGCAGGTGCGACAGATAATCCGACATACTGAAAAATTGTATCAGGGTCGACATGGTTTTCGGATTCTCCTTCAGTAATGAAAAGAATATACCACGTGCTCCGATCTTCTTCATAAACTCCACAAGGTGCTCGATGGATGCGTCCGGATCGACGGTTTCCGAGGCACCCTTTAAAAATACCGGAGAAAGCCACGTGAAGATGCGTTTTGTTTTTTCACTGTACCGTGTGCCCGGAACACCTTCCCTCAGGATTTGTATATACTCAATAATCCTGTCGATATCCCGGAACCCCATTTTTTGCAGTTTCTGCCGGATATCCTTCTCAGGTGTGCCGGGAAGGAACAAGCGGACGATATCATCCGGTCTCTGGGTTTCTATGATTTTTTCCTGCTCATAAAACAACTGCTGAAAATAATCGTGTACAAGGTCCCTTGTCCCGGAAAGCCTTGCAGAAGCCATGCTGTAAGCATCTGCCGACAATCGCTCTTCCGGGGTTAACATACCGCGCAATACCCGCCTTTCGTCTTTTTTATCCTGCGGCATTTTATGGTTCTGCAGCATCTGGTATTGCTGAATTCTATGCTCCAGTGTCCTCAAGAGCAGATAGGACTGCGTCAGCTTCTGAGCATCGTCCTTCTTGAGCATATCGAACTGCGACAACCGTTCTATGGCGGTAACTGTCGATCGCACCCGTAAATCCCTTTCCTTTCCGCCCCGTATCAGCTGCATCACCTGCGTATAAAACTCCAGCTCCCGGATGCCGCCCTCCCCAAGCTTTACATCCCATGTCTGTTCCATTCCTTTGATGA
>JAKAHI010000001.1 GCA_021815065.1 bacterium
CTCGACGTACGCATGCAAAAGAGTTTCAGCGCCTCATCGGATGTTTTACGTATCTCTATACGGTCCTTTGCCCACAACTCATCAGGAGACATCCCTTGAAGGACTTTCCCTTTTGATGGCACCCTATTAAGGATAGAAAGAATGAACTGGTCCATGAGCCGCACGTATTCATCCCATGCCATAATTTTACCTGTCTTGATTTCCTGTTCGAGTATTTCCGGTCGTTCAGTAACGTCGCCGCCCCGGTATCCCTGCTGATGTTTTGAGAACCATTCTTTGTTTTTAAGGAATGTGCGCTCAATGATTTTTGCCTGGGCATTATAAGGAAGGCTGAAATGAGGAAGGATGTTGAGGTTTGAAAGCATAGCGGTTGTTTTAGATTCATTGAGAGAAATTTTAGTAAACCGCTGTCTCCCTCCGGCAAAATCCTTTGAGCGGTAGTCTTTGCCATTATCTATATATACATCCGTAGGCAGTCCGTGGGTTTTAACTGCATAATAGAAACTCTGGAATATATGATCGGAATTCGGAGATTCTGCATGGTGCAGCCAGCCCAGCCACTTTTGCGATTTAAAATCACACCAGACGGTGATCCATGGGAAGCAGACTTTCCCGGTTGGCAATTTAACCGCGACATCAACCTGGGCGTGGTCGGAAACATAACATTCTCCGGCTTTAATGGTTGAATAATCGCGCGGTATGTAGTTTGCAAACTTTCTATTCCACGCATCGTGGCCGTGACGCGCAAGATATACGGATTCTTTCGGCACCTCTCGTTCCAGACGCCTCAAAAAGGTGTATGGTGCCGGGAAATCGGAAGCGTTAAATGCCGCGTCGATGCTCTTGGCAAAGCCGAGCGTGTTATACCAGCAACTCTGTAAACTCGGAGAGCCTTCTTTGAGGTATAGGCTTTTAAAATGTTCAAAATGAATATTCTGCACAACGGTTGCACCGGAATTTTTTCCATATCCAGGCCTCAGACCGGAAATCCCTTCATTGAGCCGTTTTTCTCGCATCTGAACAATCCTGCTGTACGATGCCTGTTCTGCCGGGTTGGCTTCATTCCACTGCACAGTAAACTGTTTCAATTCATTACCTATCATGCCCGCACTGGCGTTTAAGATACGTGTCCACTTGTCCACATATTCTCTTTCCCAAGCCGCCAAGTTGGAATAGATGATTGCGTCAATCTCGGCATCAGGAAGTTGTTGTGGCAAAGAAGGGGCGAGGGTGTTGCTTCCCTGCGCCCCAGGGGTAACAGGCATATTCTCAGTTGCGGCGATTTGCCCATCTGCTTTCAGGCTATCATCCGAAACGGATTGTAAATATTGCGCACGTTCTTCCGGGGAAATATATTCATCGTATAGATCGATGCCGTATGCTTTACCTCCAAACCCCACAATGCTTTTTACCGCCTTGCATTTGCCGTTTCTTATTGCCCTTAAAACATTACAACGATTTATGCCTTTTATCTCTGCAACCTGTGGGACGGTGAGACGGGTAGGATTCATATTATCCTCTTCTCATTATGCTCTACGCATTTTGTTAATATATTGATTGTCGGTGTTACAATCTTATCCCATTCCTTGGATGTAAAAAATTCCCGACTATTTAAAAGAGCCTCTCTTGCGTCATAAACAAAATACAACGAAGGTGTGAGGGGGATAGTTAAAGAAGGGGCGAGGGTAATGCTTACCGCTATCCCAGGGGTAACACGTCTGTTCTTCTTAGATTTCATAAGCTATAAACTCCCTTTCAGAGCATTTTCTATAAGCTTTTTCTTTTTCGAGAGCTCTTTTAATTGTTCGTAGGGACAGCACATCTATTTACTCCTTGTCATTCTGAAAATATTCGCATGTTTTGCAGTCTCGGTGATTATGACAATCCATATGTGGGGCTGGGGTTAAAAGGGGATCTTCGTATTCTTTGCAGTAGGAAGGCACTTCAGGGTATACATAAGCCTTTAAAAAATAATTAGCATCTGAGGATGTGCCTTTGATTGTTATTTTATACACATCCGAAGGAAACTTTTTAAAGAGTTTTTTTATACCGAAAGTCAGAACACTTCTGCGAACTACAGTGCCCCGTAAAGCATCTTCAATGTCTGTTTTTTTGGATGATTCATATTTTACATTCTCAACAATTATTTTTCTTCCCATACCTGTTACCTCCTTTTATTTTTCATCTTTCCAAATTTTGCGATAGGGAATATTGAGCGAGGATGCTATGGCAGTGCGAAGTCTTCTGCTTTTTATTAATCCATGGATTGTTTGTGTTATGGCAGACCTGTTAACCTTAACCCTACGTGCAATTTCCGCCGCCGAGATGTCCTTACGTATCATTTGTATCTTTATTTTCTTTATGCTATTTATACTTAACATGATAATTCCTGCTGGTTATATATGTGCCATATTGTATATATATTTGTCAAGAACTATTTAAGGGGTTATATTTATGACTGAAAATAAGGCCATTAATGAGAAAAGTCTGGCTTTCAGATTACGTGTAGCGCGATACATGAGACATATCGGGCAAACTGAATTAGCTGAAAAATTAGGTATAACCTATACGACTTTGAGTAGGTATGAGCAAGGACACCGCGTTCCGCCGGCAAATTTAATAGAGCGCATTGCTAAAGAGCTTAAAGTTGAACCCGGCTGGTTATTCGCCGGCGAGAGTGAAAGAGAAAGGTATGTTAAGGAAAACTTTGAAGATGAAGGATATGTTTTTATTAGGAAAGTAGCAGGTAAAAGTTCGGCTGGCCCGGGGCGTTTCGCCGACAATATTATTGAATCCCGATTTGCTTTCAAACGTGATTGGATCCAACGTAGGGGCAATCCAGAACATATGCTCTTGATTGCAGTGGAAGGGGATAGCATGAATCCTACTCTGCAAACATCAGACTTTATTTTGGTAAATTGCGATCGAAATAAGATAGAACCTAATGGCGGCATCTACGCGATTGCAATTGATGACCATATTATGGTAAAGAGGCTACAGGTACTTTGGTCAGCGAAGAAGGTGCAGGTTATTAGTGATAATCCAAAATACAAAACGTTTGAGATTGAGGAGAATAAAATTAACATCAATGGGAAGGTCATCTGGGTTGGGCATGAGATAGATAAATAAGAGGAGGGAACTCATGGGAACAGTGATGTTATTAATTGTAATAGGAACATCCCTTTGGGTGTTATATGACGCCAAAAAAATCGGCGTTAAGAAAGGTCAAATAAAAGGTCTCGCAAATATGGGACCATGGGGATGGTTTTTTGCCACACTTCTCATTTGGATTGTCGGCTTTCCCCTCTACATAACAAAAAGAGGAGAATTTAAAAAAGTGAATAGCGTCTTTACGAGACCATCCACTATGCAGACAAGCGTCGGGATGAAAGTTCTTAAAGGTTTTGGACTCTTTGCGGGCATAATTGCTGCTGTAGTTGTAATAACCGCAATAGCAGCATGGTGGAACAATCAAAATTCCGTACCAAGCAATTCAGCGCCGACTATCGCCGATACCACGCCTGTAATAAAAACAAGTGCCCTTAAAATTCTTACAGATTATCATGCGAACGAGATTGCAGCTGACGAAAAATATAAAAACAAAATAGTTCAGATTTCAGGTTATATTTACAGTATAGAAAAGGATATGCTTAATAAACCATTTTTAACTATAGGGGTAGGAGAAGCGGATGAAGCATATTTTGTTCACGCATCTTTTAATAATAAATATCAGTCATTGCTTGCAAGACTACAAAGAGGGCAAAAAATTATAATAAAATGCACAATCAATGGATTAATATTGGGGGATGTTCAGGGAGAAGATTGTTCCATCCCCTAATCCACTTTTAACGATGCTTCAATAGCCTCTATAATCTCGTTTAAATCGTCATTATCCAGGGCGAGGAAGGGACGCGCAGGAATGCGGGCACTCTGGTTTCTGCCGGCCAGTCCTCCGAACTGTTGGATAGCCGCCTGAACTTTATTTGTTCCTACCGATGCATTATTGGCATCGTATTCAGCGGTCGGAGAAGAAGCAAGTGAGCCGGTGCGCCGGAGTATTTGTCCAGGCCAGTGACCTTGTTTTTCCCGTTGCTTAATTGTTGAGAGCGCAAGAGGCTGCCAGTGGTCCGGGCGCCCTTCCTTTTCAAAATTCTCTTCCACCGCATCCGCCATGATGCCGGAGATCTTGCGCATGACGGGCGTCATGTCCTTGCCTGTTGCCTCCAGCTGCTTGAGGAGCTTCACAACCGCACGGTCGTCAATGTGTACGTATATGGAAGATTCACTCATAATACACCCCGTCCTTCAACCCCCTCTCTTTTTAGAGGGGAAAAGAATAGGATGTTTCTTAAAGTGTTTTTTTGTTCTTCGGCCACAATAACGTCCCGGTCCTTTGTTTATCGAGATCATCTAAGTTTTTAGGATTATAGGTCGTTGTTCCCTGCCATGTACCGTCTATGTTATCGAATACCGCAAAGCCGCCGATTTTTCCTGTCTCTGTTTTATATATGCCGATATAGCGTTTACACAATTGCTGCTTTCCGTCTTTACCTTCAACCCATGTAATCCATATTTCCGTAGGATGCTGGATCGTATCTGCGAGCATCGGCAAATACTGATCATGATCTGCTTTTAATGCTTTTGCCGCACCCTTGGCGCTGTCTTTGAAGAGGTCTCCCGAGATTACCATCGGGTCACCGATTGCATCGGTAAATATGGCCGGCTTTTCAAGTGTTGCGCCAAACTTGGCGAGGAATAAACTTACGTAAGCATCTTTCTCCCGGTCACCTATCTGGTGGGATGGAAAAGTCAAAGCAGGAGTAAGTATCCGAACGGGCAGATCGCCGATTGCCGGCTTTTTGTATGTGATGCCGCCGATTTCTTTATACGGGGCGGTGCTTGGCTTTAATGTCAGCGGATTCGTATCGTCTGCACCCGGGCAATAACTCCAGCCTTTGTCCGGAGCGATGTCCATGCCGGTAACAGGATCATGGTATGTTGTTACAGGGACCATCTCGTTTGTGGAGTTATTCAGCGGTTCATAGGTTGTCGTGAGTTTTCCCTGTGAGGATTCTACCGGCGCGCCGGAGCGTTTCAATGCAGTTTCGCTCAGGGTCCGCACCCTGCAACGACAATTAAATCCATTCGGAGGGTAGTGTGTTTTCCAGAAAGGATCGTCGCTTCTAAAAACCTTTCCGTTCAATGCGGCATGTGCCGGGCGCGTCTTCGCATCCATAACCGCAACATATTCCCAGTACGGTCTGTCTGCCACCATATCCATCTGCTGTTTATATCTGCCCGCCATGTATGCGGTCTGCATATTCGTCTGGTAGATCGTGTTGAGCCGCGCCGGGCTGCCCAGTTGCACTTCAGTCGCACCTTGGGTCTTCCCGGTGGGCCCCGTGGTGCCTACGAGCTTTCTTCCCCACCAGCCTTTTGCCTGGAGTTTTGGTGTCAGGTCTTTTTTAAATTGTTGGAATGTTTGTCCATCGGTTAATGATTTTTGCACTGCATCATGGATGTCCTGCAGCACATCCATCCGCATAGCTTTTGCAACCGTAAAAGCCTTATTATGCGCATCCTGCCACACGTCGTGCCAGTCCCATGAGAAGGCATATCCTTTTGATTTAAAGTATTCGATTGCCTTCTCTGGCGCGAGGCCGATGGCATAATTGAGGTCAACAGGCTTAGGCACAGATAACCCCCTTAATCCCCCTTATCAGAGGGAGATAATTAGGAGATGTCTTTGTCACCGGCGGCCTTGGATTTGAGGTAAGGGTAAATGAATATGTAGTCTATAAACACAGCAACCAGAAACCCGATCAGAGCGGCAAAGAAATTGTGCCAGTATAAACTTGCCAGCACAAACGCCCACGGGCCGAGAAAAAATATCACCCCGAATGCGATCCAGTACATTAACGGCCTGAGAATAAAAGCCATTCCGGTATCGAGAATATCGGCGATCTCCGGGTGTGCAGGCCGGAGTTTGGTTTTTATGTAGACATATTCATTGAGAGTCTTCCCGGAAATGTCTTCAATGAACCTGGCCATTATTTCCAGCCAGACGCCGCGCCATGCGGCTGTGCAGAATGTGAGAATTTTTTTAAACATAATTTATCTCCTTTTTTTTAAATCCCCCTTCATCCCCCTTTTCCAAAGGGGAAAGTTCAAAGTTCCCCTCTTTGATAAAGCGGGGATAGGGGAGATTTTAGATTTACTTGTTTGCATGGAGGCGACCCCAGAGTTCAGACACAAAGATTGCACGCTCGAGCATCTGCTGGATTGCGTCGGTACTCATGTCCGGATAGGCGTTGGTAAGCGTCTCAAGGATGGTGTTGTAATCTTTTCCGTTCTGAATCATATCAATAACCGGCTTCAAAACGCCCTGCATCTGGTCCTGCATGTCCTGCGGCGTCATGGAATTAACCGCATCGTCTATTGCCTTCTGGTCCGGGAAGGTATGCGCGGGCGCCCCTGGATCATTTTCCGAGAAACTCGGTGCCTGCGGCATCTGCTGGGATTTCGGAGCTCCGACTTCCTCTATATCATCATCCTCAAACCCGTACGCCTTCTGGAAGTATACTTTCGTAAACTTCACTCCGGCATCGCTCAAGGTTTTATCTCTCGCAGCCTTCTCGCTGTCGACATCCTCGTCTGCCCACATAGACCATATCGGCCGCTCTGTATCCGCGAAATTAAGCTCGCATGTCCAGTCTATGAGCTTATTAAATGTCTGCTCGACAATATTCCTGTCCGCCTCAATAACCTCGTCACGCACCGTGAGATGTGTCTTTGCAGCAGCGAGCGAGCCGGTCGAGGTAAGCTCGGTCGTGAGGGTCTGGCCGAGGGTTGCCTTTGAAATTTCGGCATTGCATACTTCAATGAGCTTTGAGTATATTTCCGCAGATGCGCCCTTGCCGGCGGCCTCATGGATCTCTACTGTGGAATCGTCCGGTATAACGGCAACCGCATCCTGCACCATGTCGTTGAGTTTTTCGAGAAACGCAGAAGTCTCCTGCTCACTCAATCCCCGCGGGTGTTTGCCTACGAGCCACGCTCCTCCGTATTTCTCAGTGAAGATGACCCAGAACTTAAATCCGCCTTTTTTGAATGCTACAGGCCAGAAGCACTTCGAGAGGATCCTATCACCGTACGGGTTGTTATATTCCGGGTTGTACTGCGGCACCAGAAACTTTTTATCCGGCACAGGTTCACCAAGGAAGTTTTGTTTGGTACGGAATAAAAATGCATTGTCGACTGCTCCGAAAACAAACCACTCCGGAGGCTTTGCAATGACATCAACCGGCAATATGTAGTCTCCCACTTTTCCCCAGATAACTTCAAGCGGCTGGAATCCGTACAGCGGGGTATTGAGAATCTGAGTGAGGATGCTTCGCATATCGAGCTTTTGGAATACGCCCTGTATGACCTTTGTAACCTTTGATGCAGATTTGCCCCGGTCAACACCCCAGTTCAGACTCAAGACTCCCGCCTTGCGGGACATGATGCATGCGGTAACATGCGAGTCCGAGAGGAGTTGGCGGTATACCCGGATGTCTTTGCCTTCCCTTCGCAGTACCGGATCCGGGTCCGGTAGGTACATGCCAAGCGAATAAAAATCGATCGCACGGTTCCTTGTGGCGATCTCGCTGGTCAATGAGCCGGATGCGGCAGGAAATTCCACAAAATCGTGCTCAGAAGTCCATAATTTTAAGTTTTTTGCCATAATGCCTCCTAAACGAGACCACGGATCCCTTCAACTCGACCCGTTTATTGCTTTTATTAACGCCAAGACCGTGTTTAAAAACTACGATCTTACCCCCAAAAACAAGTGAACAACCCAAGATATGCATTTCCAAATATCGTCCCCGCAAAGGGCATCTTGAGAGTCGTTTAATACCCTTGAACAATTTTCAGTGCCTCCCTTCGGCTGCCCGACGTTATAACCGGAACCCCGGTATACGATCTTTTGGCTGCATGGTTTGCCAGCGCCGCAGCCCAGAATCGGTCTGCATGGCCGTTGACATCCGATGCCGCCACGTCAAACCGGATATGCTGGGACTTTGTTGTGAACCTGCGTATAGAGTGCAGGTCTTCCCGGACATCATGATCTGCCGGAACCCAGAAGGTGCGGTCCTCGAACTCCGATCGCAGAGGAGATGCCAGCTCTTCCTTGACCGCTTCCGAGAAGGTGAGCCCCTCGACTTTGTATTTTCCAAACGCCTCTTCCGCTTCTTCTGCAAGTTGCATACCGAGACCCGTTGCATCTATACAGCAGCGCCGGGCTTGCTTGTGCCTGAGAACTTCAAATAGGGCTTCACGCTGAACTCGAAACGGCGCTTTCTCGAGCACCTTTACCATGCGCGTGAACTTGACCTTGCCGACAGCCTCAACCACCCAGATGACGGTCAAGTCCTTCTTGCGGCCTATATCCACGCCAATATAGAGCGGGTTTGGAATACCATCGAGGGAGCGAAGCACATCGGATTCACAGCTCGTAATCATATCGTAGGTCAGGAATGCCTGTGTCTCATCCACTGCCTGACAGCAGTATTCCTGAAGCCATGTATTTTCATCGTAGCAGTTTGCGTGCTGTTCGCTTAACCATTCGTCTCGTTCTTTCTGGGTTGCCTTTCGTTTCAGAATCTTATCGAGCAGGCCATCCTTGACAGCCTCCTGAATAGTTGTTGTGTGAAGCGCCCACTTTAAACGCCCCTTCTTTATATCCTGAATGAACTTGTAAAAAATATTTGTCTGGCCATTGTGTGTTGAGAGGATGCGTAGAGGATATCCCCACGTAATGACCGGCCGTGCGGCAGCCCAGAGCTTGTCCTGGTCGTCGTGCCAGGCAAACTCATCGAGGATGACCTTGCCACCCTTGGAACGGAAGGCTTTCGGGTTTGAGCTTATCGCGTGAATTTTAACGCCGTTTGAAAGCTGGATTACAAAGGCTTTAATGTCCTGTTCCGAATCAATGATCTGCTCTCCGAGTTTCTGAGCCGCAACATGAAAAAGATGTGCCCAATACGCGCTGTAATCTATATATTCCCGTGCAGCAGACAAATCTGCGGATGTAAACCATACAGACGGTACGGTTTTTTCTATAGCGTCGGTAACATCCTCGTAAGATTGTGTGTAGGTTGCGCCGATGCGGCGCGACTTTTCCCAGAGCTTTATCTTGGATTTGTCCCGGAGCCAGTTTTGCTGATATTCAAGAAAATACTTTTGAGTGCGATCATTCAAGTCCAAAAGCCTCCTTGATCTGCTTTGTTGCTTCCTCGGTCAGGCCCTTGCGCTGGTCCTTGGTTGTATGCTCGTCGAGCAACTTAACGCCGGTGTATGCCTTGAGTGCAGAGATTGCTTTTGTTACTGCATAGACATTATGAGGGGTTGGATTGGCGTTTGCGGCTTCCAGGGCTTTTTTGGCGAGCTTGACGAGCTGTGCCTGGATGTCCTCTGTTGACTTTGCATGTTCGACACGCCTCTGGTCCCAATCGCCTTGCTGTTTCCAGTTGAACAATGTCTTGCGGGAAACCTTGCCTTCGAGCATTCCGACAATCGTGTCGAGGGAAAAACCGTCATACACATACTTACGCTTGGCTTCTTCGTAGTAGATCGCTTGCTTACTCAAGGGCCTGCTCCTGCTTATCAATAAGCTCTTTTAATGCCTTGCCCTCAAGCCATAGCTCGTAAAAATCATCAAATGCAACCTTTGCGGCTTCCATATCAAGTTCCGTAAAATGTTTACCGAGCAAAGGATCGAGCGTCTCGCGGATAGTTCGTATGTGTGTGTCTGCACGGAGATCCATTTTGCGTAAAGATGCCTTGTTCTGCGTTAATCTGGCTCTTAAAAGAAGGCGTTCATCACCCATTTGTTGCCTCCCTTACCTTGTCTGCCATTGTATATGGGCAGACAATCGGTTTCTCGAGCTTTACACTGAGACGGTCCATCACCCCAGCTACGAGAGCTTTATACTCCTGATCGTCTTTTAGGAGCTGGATGATGGTACCGGTCGTTTCAGCATAGCGCTTATCTGAGAGATTAAAGAGATTGGCAATCTCCTGACGGGTCTGATCTTGCACCTGGTTACTGCGCTTGAAAGTATAATACCACGCAATAAAGAAACCAACATTGAAGATTATCAGCGCGCCACCCGGAGACATTAAATCGCGTATCCATTGTTCCATTTTATAAGCTCCTTTTTACAGGAGCTTATACATCGGCGCCCTCTCAATTCTCTACTGAACAGTTCATTAGAGATGTTTTTTTTACTCAGCTACATTAGGCGTAACGAGGGAAAAATGGATTGGATACAAATTTTTAAAACAGGGAAGCACACGGATTCGCAGGGCGTCGAACGCGAGTGGACAGAGAAGGATCTCGACACAATCGTTTCGCAGTATAAGCCCACGGAACACGAAGCGCCGGTGGTGATTGGACATCCAACCTCGGATGCGCCGGCTTACGGCTGGGTCGAGGCGCTCAAGCGAGACGGCACAACCCTTTATGCCAAGCTCAAACAGATCGTCCCCGAGTTTTTGAATGCCGTCAAATCAGGCATGTATAAAAAGAGATCAATCTCGCTTTATCCCGATCTCAGTCTCAAGCACATAGGTTTTCTCGGCGCAGCTCCTCCGGCAATTAAGGGGTTGGCGGATGTGAAGTTTAACGCAGACGACAAGGCTGTAGCAATCGAATTTGCGGCCGCTGATGCAGACAAAAAAGCCCAGGAAGAGCGCTCTAAAAAATACGGCATCTCTATTATAGACGGCGGAAGTGTAACCAAGCCGTCGAAGTATGAAAGTATAAGCGACGAGGATTTCGCGGACCCGGTCAACTACAACTATCCCATCGACAAGGATTACATCCATGCCGCACTCTCGTACTGGGGTATACCGAAGAACCGGGAAGCGTATTCAAGCAAGGATCAGAAGGTCATCCGAGACCGCATGATCGAGGGTGCGAAGAAATACGACGTGCAACTTGATCCCGAAACATGGAAATTTAATCAAGGAGGTAAAGATATGGAATTAGAGGGCAAAGTCAAAGATCTTGAATCTCAGAATGCAAAAAAAGATGAGACGATCAAGGTACAGACCCAGCAAATCGCAGAGTTCTCGGAAAAGGTGCAAAAATCCGAGAAGGAACTGACGGACGCAAAAACCGCACTCGCGAAAATCGAATCCGACAAACGGCACGGAGAGTTCGTTTCATTCTGCGACGAACTGGTACGGGCGGCCAAACTCACACCTGCACAAAAAACATTCGCACTGGACTTCATGGAGATCTCACATAAGACCGGCGAGTACGAGTTTGCAGAATCTGAGGGCAAAACAACCAAGGCATCGGTGCTTGATAAGTTCAAGGCCTTCTTGAAGCTCCTGCCGAAGCAGTTTGAGTTCAAAGAGGTTGCGACAAGCGGTCAGGACACCACGGAGCAGTCCCCGGAGGAGATTGCAGAGAAGGCACGGGAATTCATAAAGCAGCAAAGCGAAGCGGGCAAGGACATCACCTATACCGCGGCCGTTAAACACGTAATGGAGGGAAAATAAAATGTTAAACAGAATTCTGGTAAAAACATTTGTTGCCGGTGCGGCACTCAACCCGAATCAGCTTGTCAAGTACGGGGTTGATGACAATACCGTCATTCCGGCAGCCGCTGCCGCAGACAGCATAATCGGGAGCACCGGTGCTATCGGTGCAGATCTGGGAGACCGTATCGATGTGACGCTTATCGGCGTTGAGGAAGTCTCGTACGGCGGGAATGTGACGAGGGGAGATCTGGTGACAAGCGACGCAAACGGGGCCGTTGTTACCGCAGCGCCGGTCGCCGCGGCAAACGCGCGAATCGCCGGTATTGCCATGGTAAGCGGCGTCGCAGGTGATATTGGATCGGTGCTGATAAAGCCCGGTTCAATGCAGGGTTAATAAAAAAGGAGGACATGATATATGGCACCTACAAATATCGCACCGGTTGGTGCACCGTTTGTTGTCAACCCGACACTTACGGCTATCGCAATCGCATACCGAAATCAAAGACTCATCGCGGACATGGTATTCCCGCGGATTCCAGTCGGGACTGAATTGTTCCGGTACATGCTGTTCCCGATGGGAGGAGCGTTTACCGTACCGAACACCTACGTAAGCCGTAAAGGACGCCCCAACGAGGTTGAGGTGAACTCACAGGATGTCGAAGACCGCTGCCAGGATTACGCACTTGATGACCCTGTACCGCAGAAGGATATCGATAACGCCCCGCCCAATTACGACCCACTCGGCAGGGCAACAGAAAGGGTCTCAGACCTGATTGAGCTTGACAGGGAGATCCGGGCGGCCGGCATGGTATTCAATACCAACAATTTCGCCGCCGCAAACCAGACAACCCTCGCAGGGACCAGCCAGTGGAGTGATATAACCGATGCGGTTTCAAACCCGCTTTCGGACATCCTCAACGCACTGGACTCATGTGTTATAAGGCCGAACATTATGATCATCGGCAGGGCAGCTTTCACGAAGCTTATCCAGCACCCCAAGATCGTACAGGCCGTATTCAGGAACTATGCACAGGCCGGTGTAGTACGCAGGGAAGACATTGCCGCCGTTTTCGAGCTTGACCAGGTACTCGTCGGAGAAGGCTGGTTGAATACCGCGAAAAAGGGACAGGCTGTTACCATGGCCAGGGTATGGGGCAAATCATGTGCTTTGGTTTTCCAGGACAAAAACGCAGACAACCAGGGTGGTACAACCTTCGGATATACTGCGCAGTTCAAGACCCGGGAAGCCGGCACAATCCCGGATGCCAAGATGGGAGCCAGAGGCGGACAGTGGGTGCGGGTTACCGAGACGGTAAAAGAGGTTATCTGCGCATCTGACCTCGGATACCTGATCGCAAACGCAGTCGCATAAACACAGTAATCAACAGTATTTTGGAGACGCTGCGCCATTTGCGGCGTCTCCTCTGAAAAAAGTGGAGGTAAATATGGGAGAATCTATCAAAGGTTATGTTGTCAAAGTGCCGATACGACACAATGGCAAGGAGTATAAAGTAGGCTCTGAGATCGGATTGACCGAAGCAGATGCAAAGCAGCTGCTCGAATCAAAGGCAATCGAGGCGATTAAGAAATAATGATCTACTGCACGCTGGACGACATACTCGCAAAAATCCCCCGGCAGAACCTGCTACAACTGACGGATGACGAGGGCGTTGGCGATATTAACCAGGACAGGGTTAATGCGGCCATCACCGAGGCGCAGACTGTCATTGACGGGTTTCTTACGAGCCGATATGAAATGCCGCTTACAAGCGTGCCTGCACTTATAAACCACCTCGCAGTGGATCTTGCCATTTATTCAATATATAGCAGGCGCATGGAGACAGATATGCCTCCAGCTATGCAGGACCGCCATGACAGCGCGATGAAGCTGTTGCTCCAGATTCAGAAGGGCGTTGTCCAACTTGGAATCGAGACAACCCAGAGCGCACCCGGGGATTATAAAACCAACAAAACACCTTTAGACAGGGTGTTTACAAGCGACAGAATGGACAAATACTGATGGACCCGGCCAACAATTCATACCTGACACTTCTTCCCGGAGTCTCGCGTACCCGGTGCACGGATCCGGTTATCTATACACTCGATACGTTTTTCAAGAACCGGCCTGCGCATGTATCGAGCATATACCGAAGCCCGCAGCACCAGCTGGCGCTGCTGCGTGATTTTGCCCACAAAAAAGGGCTTACGTTTAAATACCCGGAGGCAATGACCTGCGATCTCGATGACCGGGATGCACAGGGACATTACGTATGGCAATGGCTCTGGAGTGACCTATTGCACGAGGGCATCATAATCAACCCACCCCTTAATGCGCACGTACTCATGGACTACATCAGAGACGGCGTCAACAAGAGAGGGGAGCTGATACCGCAGTCATCGCATACTGCGGGTATTGCCTTTGATATTTCAGGACGATATAATGACGAGATTATTCTCGACGACATAATTCTGATCATGGCGAAGATCTATTTGAAGCCCCTTGGTATAAAGTCAACAACGATCGAGCACCAAAACGATTGTTTCCACGTCACCTGCTTGTGCGGAGAAGGCAATGAAGCTGCCTAAGCTCAATTTAGTTGGCAATGAAGAACGCCAGCACCAGATTATATTTATTCTGGGCTTTCTGGTCCTCTCGGCTGTTTTGATTTTGCAGGTCATCAAAGCTCACACCATGCAGCCGGAAGTTTATGTGATGTACCCGGTTGGAGTCACCGTCCTTTTTGTGCCGTCTACGGCAATCCGGATTATCAAGGCATGGAAAGGACACACTACAGACAAAGACAAACAAGATGGGGGCGGCGATGACAACCCTTGAAAAAGCCCTCAGCATTGTTTGTGCAGTTGCCGTTATCGCAGCTATATATTCATGGTATCGGCCTGTTAATGCGCAGGTGCAAACTGTAAAAGAATTTGTAAATGTCCCGGTTGAAAAGATTGTTACGAGGATTAAAACTGTCGCAGTGCCGGTGACAACAGTTGTCACGTATGAAAAGCCGGTCATCGTGCAAAAACTGGAACTCCCGGATTGGGTCAACACCGATACAGACATGCAGGTGATTGCACAGGGTGATGTTTCCCCATATCTCGGCACAACCAATGTTGTGGCGCTTCTGAATACCAAAACCGGGCACGCGAGCCTTATTATGAAGCAAAAGCCTATGCCGATTATTGCATTTGAAAGCATCGGAGAGGTTGGTGTGAATTATTACCCATTTGCGTACAAAGCGGGGATTATCTCGCTTCTTGCGAGATACAGTTTTTTGAGGATCATGAATCTGCATATCGAACTTAACGGGGAGGTTGATACAGCCGATACGGCAAAAGCCGGCGTTGGTATTGTGTATCAATTTTAAACATGATTACACGACTTGGACATACTGTATACGGATTGCCGTTCATAGTAAAAGACGGCACCGGAACCCCGGTTACGGGCATTATAAATGCAAACTTTGTTATAGAGCTAATAAGGGAAGGGCTGACGGTCACCGATATTGTAACGGTAACTGAACGGGTAGATATTGCAAACGGGTATTACCAAGCAAACTATGTACCATCCTCAATTGGCCACGATGTGCTGGTAATTTCACATGCAACATACGGCGTACTTTCTATAAGCCGGGAGCTGATTGTGGGGCCTCAATACGGACAACCCTCAATCTGGGAGAACCTGCCATGACAAGCGACAAATCAACTGCAATCCAGGTGCTCTCGCAGAGCACGTTCCCGAATGTGCAAGCCCTTGCAACCCTTGCCACAAACGAGTCGAGTGCCTGCTATAAAGAGCTTTTCGCAGCCGGATATAAGCTCACAAAGCCGGAAACTGAGGATGCAATTACAAGGCTCTTAACCTCCGGGATGCGGGAGCTTGTGGTAAACTCATGCCTTTTTGTAACACCGGCCTTTTATTACGTGATCATCAATAACCTCGCGAACATCGCCAAAAACGACCTCTGGGTGCTCCTGAGATACATAGATTCCGACGAAGTGCGGCTTTCTATACTTACTCAGCTTTCATACCCCAATGACATACCCATGATTGCAGCCCTTATCAAACGCATGAAGGATAAGACACAAGTACCCGCACAATATCAAACAAGCCAAAGCGATATAATCCAGGCTTCTTTAAAATCGTTTATCAAAACTCAGCAAAAGGCCATGTCATGGCAATAACACTTTATAGGGTGCCATCGGGCTGGGTAAATGTACTTCGCACCATTGTGTGCGGTGCCGGCGGGGCTGATAGCATGGGACGCTCCGGTACACCGGCCGAACCTTTTGTAACCCCGGAATGGATATTCGGGACATTCCTTCTTAATAGTGGTGTAAAAAGCGCATCTTTAAATAATTTGTTCATGCGGATCCTGCTCGGGAATTCCCCGGAGCCCGCAGCAAAATCCGGCCAGAAAAAAGCATGGTATTGCAATGTGGCCGTTAATGATAGCGATGGCTCAATTCTGTCGTATAAGTTAATTGACATCAGTTCGTATATAGCGCCAACAAATCCAGCTCTTCCTATTTTCAGTCTGATCGGCACTTTTTATAATTTAATTATAAATAATGGCGGCTGGGATTGCTCTACTTTAACTCAGGACGCTATAGATATTTTAGGATACATACCCTCTGGATCCTCAGCAGGATCAATTATCGGGTTAAATATCATCAACGCGATATTCCAGAATCATGCACAAAACCAGATTGGTGTAACCGGACTTTATTATTCTACGATTATGCTGAAAACAGTGGGGGATGATTGCGTGATAAGTGGCGTTCAGTTTTTTAACTGCTACAACCCAATAGGGTTGTTTATCACCGGAAGGGCAACGAGGATTGAGAATACTGTTTTTTCTTCCTCAACAGTTGCTGTTGTTTCCGACAGACGGCTGACAACCATATATAAATTATTCTTCTCACCGAATCCTATTACCAGAAGCCAATTCACCCCAGCGATATTCTATGCAACTCTGAACATGCCGCGGCATATTCAGAACTGCTATTTCGAGTCGACAGACTATGTGCTTGATTATGAGGATTATTTCGTCGCACTCACCGGCATCGCGGCCGGGAACGTGGTTACTGTGGAAAGCAGTGACTTAAGCCAGGTTGTGACGGACGAAGGCAATTTCTACCGGCTCGATGCAAACGATCTGGTGGGCTGGGTGCTTGTGGATGAGGTTACATACCAGGAGTTTCCGATTACGGCATCCGATGCGTTTACCGGCGCATACCCGTTTAATATCACAGTCAATGGCAATCCGCAGGGCGGCACATTCAAAATCAAAGCGCCTTCACAAGGAACGTTTTTAGTCGGCAACTATTATGCAGACCAGCAGGTAGACTCGGACGGAGACGGCGTTGCGGATGTTGCAGGGTCATACCCAACAAAAGGATTCGGACTCGGAAAGACTTTATATCCGGACCCCATGCCCATGATGGCATCGATGCTTGATATTGACCGTGCAGCTCTCAATCCCGCAGCACTCCCGGGTGCACTTGTGCTGATGCCGGATAATAAAGTTTTAATCACAACTGCCGTGCAGAACAAGCTTACAAAGATTGTACGAGGGGACACTCCACAAATCTCATTTGACCTGGGTTTTGACTGCACAGGGTGGGATGCGTATTTCGGGGCAAAGGTGTCTCCATCGGATTTAACATACGCAATAAACCCGATCCAGTGTGTATGGACCAATCAGGCACTTGGACAGGGGTATGCACAGCTCGCGGTAACGGACACCGCAGTTGCCGGGCAATACGTGGCAGAGGTTGAGCTGAGGCAAGGGTCCTCGATACAGACGCCCCTCAAAATTAAACTCGTAATTCTTGCGGATGTGGTGAGCTGATGTTTAACGAGATCATAGACGCAATCGAACGAAGGCTCGAAGACAAGATGCCGGCAGACAACATCGACATCAAGGACTTCCGGGTGATCAAAAACACGTCGTTTGTTTATACTCAGCCCGGCATATACGTCTTCATCGATGACGGAACCTCCCAGATTACCACGGCAAACGACTCAGACCGGCTCACGCCGGTTGTCAACATCGTTGTTAAATTTAAGCACCTCAAGAGAGAGGATGAACGCAGAAAAGGGGTATACCCGATTATAGAAGGCATCATCGGCGCACTGGAACGATATGATCTAACAGATGCAGACGGCAACCCTCTCAAGGTGCGCTCCCTTCGATTAATGAGCTTCCGGAATATCACACTCCCGGTTGAGGACAATGCGGGATTTATCCTTTACCAGATTCAGTTCAAGCTCTCGTATACAATAACAAAGATGGATGATGAGCAGGTAACCGAACTGCTCACCATGGGTGTAAACTATTATCTGCAACCGAATAATGATACCCCGGTTGCAACGGATGTAATAACTCTCAAGGAGGAACAATGAAAGTAATGGCCGCAAAGGGCTTACAATGCCCGAAAGAATCAAAGCCGAGGGAATATATCACAGACAGCGTCGCAGTCGACGTGCCGTCGACAACGTATTACCTGCGCCTTCTCAATGACGGGTCACTCGTATTGGCAGATGCGCAGAGTACCTCAAAAACCATAAAGGGAGGTAAATAAAGATGGCATCACAGAACATAAGTTTTTCA
This sequence comes from bacterium, assembly GCA_021815065.1. Taxonomy (GTDB): domain Bacteria; phylum JAMCPX01; class JAMCPX01; order JAMCPX01; family JAMCPX01; genus JAJYLM01. Next base: position 18,159 of record JAKAHI010000001.1, read on the forward strand.
CAAATACCCGCATCCATCCGCAAGCCGGGGGTATACGGGGAATTCAATACAAAACTGGCTGTAAGATCGTTGCCAGCGAATGTGCATAATATGTGCATTATCGCACAGAAGATCGCAGCAGGCACGATCGCTGCTCTTAAACCAATACAGGTTTTTAGCGCCTCGGATGCAGCCACATACTTCGGTATTGGCTCGATTGCGCATAAGATGGTGCAGGCTGCCATTGCAGGCAACCAATATCTTAATCTTACGGTTTGCGCTTTAGATGACGCAATCGGGAGTGCGGCAGCAGCTGGCTCGATTGTTATCGGGGGCCCGGCAACCTCAAGCGGATCCTTGACGATCTATATCGGCAATCAGGCATGCGAGATTGCGGTTGCAAATGCAGATACCGCAGCAACCATGGCAACAAACCTTCTTGCCGCGCTTGCAGCCATTGCAGACCTCCCGGTATCGTATGCCATCGACGGAGTGAATAACGCCAAGATAAACTTTACGGCAAAAAATAAGGGTTCGGTTGGGAACCAGATCGGTATTGATTACGACACAGACAGCGCCGCGCAGATAGGCGTGACCATAACCATCTCAGCCATGGCCGCCGGAGCAGTTGACCCGGATATTACCACGGCACTCGCGGCAATCTTCGCATCCGGACACGATCTTCTTGCAGTGCAGTATATAGACCAGACATCTTTGACTGCCCTTGCAACACACCTCAACACGGTCTCCGGACCTATGGAACAGAGAGGAGCACGGGGTGTATATGCAATGACAGGCACTCTGGCAGCCGCAACAACACTTGCAGGCCAGATAAACAGCGAACGTGTGAATAACCCATATCTGAGGGGAACCCGCTCAACCTCGTATGAGGTGGCTGCATGTTATTGCGCAGTGATGGCATCCGAAGAGGATCCTGCCATGCCGCTTAACACCTTGCCGCTTACTGGAATCGCCGCACCTCAGGATGACCAGAGGTTATCCAGGGCAGAGCAGGAAAGCTGTTTGTGGAACGGGGTTGCACCGTTAGAAGTTGGTGCAGGCGAGAATGTGCAGATTGTACGCGCTATCTCAACATATACAAAGAATCCCGCAGGAGTCGCAGACCCGTCGCTTCTCGATACAACAACCATCGCAACACTCGATTACACGCGGCTGGCCGTCAATACCAGGCTCATGCTGAGATTCCCAAGAAGCAAGCTTACAGACGGTGTGCCGAAGGTCAAACCGCCGACAAAAGACATTGTGAGATCTCAGGTCATAGACGTTTTGAAACAGGAAGAGTCGCTTGAGATTTTGCAGGATGTGACTGCAAACGTGGACGGTATAGAAGTTGAAAGGGACACGCAGGACAATAGCCGGCTGGATATAAAGATTCCGGCAAAAGTAGTCAACGGGCTGCATATCATTGCAGAGCGCATTGACCTTTACTTATAAGGAGGGATGAACAATGGGTGAATATGTTGCAAAAGTATTACTGGATGTAAATGGACAACAGATATCGGACTTCAAGTCTGTCTCGGAATCCGAGGTCGACATACGAAAGCAGGTCCCTCTGATGAATAAAACAGGGCATGTGAATGTGACGCCCCGATATCAGTGCGTGGTTGAGTATGTGGTCCCTTCGGATTCCCCGGAATTTGACTGGGCAGGCGTAGAAGGTGGAACATTAACCATTGATAAAAACAACGGGGTACGCGTGACGTTTTCCGGTGTGAGTACACTGAAAATCGGAGAGGCAAAGGCAGACGGAGAAAATGAGATCACAAGGTCTATTACCCTGGGTGCGGAAGACAAGATCGAACAGTAATGGAGATTAAATGAACCTTTTGGAGGTTTTAAAAGCCGGTAAAAAGAACATTAAAACCCTGAACTTCCCGGGCACAGACCAGCAAATCGGGCTGACTGTGCTCACAGACGGTGAAGTGCAGGAGGCTGTGTTTTCTGCGGAACGCCACTTCAAAGACAAGGACATTGAGATCACCGCAACCACTCTCGGCACCTACAATTCCGAGGTCAATGCCCAGATGCTTTTCCGTGCGATCGTAGACCCGGAGAAGAGAAAAACCGACGGAACCTACGAGCTGGCATTCAAGAGGATCGAAGACCTGAGGCTTGCAAGCTCAGCGCAGAAGGCAGAGTTGATTGAAGCCTATAACGACTTCGAGGCGCAGTGCTCCCCCTCTGTAGCAAAGATGTCGGATGAAGATTTCGACAAACTATTTGAGGATATAAAAAAAAACCCACTGACTGGGAACAGTTTAAATTCGTCAACAGCGAAAAGGCTTATAGTCTTTTTGGCAAGCCGGCCGCAGAGCTCACCGAAGGGCAGTGGCTCTACATCCTCACATTGAGGAATGCGGAGGCTGAGAAGATGTCTCCGGGGCCGAAAAAGTATCTTGTAAAACGGAGCAAGAATGGCAGATTTGCTTAAAAGAATAGAAATTCTAATAGCCAGCAACTCCCATGCGCTCATTAACGATCTGAGGCGCGGGCAGACAGCTATCGGGAATTTTAGCTCCCGTACGATGGCTGTGCTTAACCGCACCGGGCAGGCGATGAATGGGCTTGCCTCAAAGTATATGAACGGCGTCACCATGCTTGCAGGCGGCGCAGGATTCACCTATCTCATTCACCAGCAGGCAAATTTTGAGGACAGCCTGCGCGAGATTGGACGCACCAGCGGCGGTACTGCACAGAAGATGGCCAGCATGAAATCTGAAATCATGGGACTGATATCACCTGCGAACAAGCTCCATATCGCACTCTCAAAAGAGGAATGGGCTGGCGTTGCAGCAGAGCTCAACAATACCGGGATTAGCCTCGACACTATTCAGCAGATCCTGCCGCAAATCGGTATGGGTGCAGAGGCTGCACATGCAGATACAAAGCAATATGCCGCAACCATGGGCGATTTTCTGGATAAGTATAAGGTGCAGGTCAGCGACCTCTCCGCTCTCCAGGACAGCCTGAATGTCGCTCTGAAAATGCCTGATGTTAAAGGGCATACAAACGAATTTTTGCAGGCAATGTCCCAGATTGCGCGTCCCATGCGCCAGATGGGAATTGCCGGGAAAGAAAATACAACCCAGATAATGGCGCTCCTCGCAGAACTGGGAGAATTAAACGGCGGAGATTTTGGAAGCGCCGGAACAAATATCGAGCAGATGTTTAAAGCCCTCTCAAAATTCGGTAAAAACATGCCAAATTTTGCGATTATCCGGGCACAATTAAAATCTCTGGGTATTAATTTCTTTGATCCTCACGGAAAGATGAAACCATTCCCTACATTGCTGCCTGAATTAAAGAAGCTCGCAAAGGAAGCACAAAAACGCGGATATGCCACAATGGCAGTTTTCCAAAACGTGTTCAACAGCCCGGAAGCTGCAAATGTGTTTGCCGATATAGCTGACCATGAAGATGAGGTAACCAAAAAAACAAAGCAATTAGGTGCTGCCGCAGAAGATATGCAGAAAGATTTTGCTTATGCTCAAGGTGATATAGCGAATAAGTGGAAAGTTCTGAAAAATCAATTTGAGCATTTCGCCTTACCATATCTTAACAAAACGCTGGATGAGTTGATAAAGGTAATGGCCTACACAGAAAAGCATCCGGGGTTGATGAAGGGTATTCTTACAGGTGGAGTTGTTGCCGGTGGAGCGCTGGTGACTGCGAAAACCATCGGCGTGGGTAAAGAATTGTATGGATTCGGGAAAGATATTTACGGTCTTGCCACAGGCAAAGGAAAAAGTATTACTCCTGTATATGTGACAAACATGGGAAGTATGTCTGGGTCTCTAAACAATGCAGCAAACAAAATAGGGCAGGCAGGTTTATTATTAAAAGCAACTAACTTGGGTGCTGCCGGGGCATTGGGCTATGAGATGGGAACCGCTATAAATAGAGTTCTTTCGAATACTATCGGTGGAAAATATTCAGGACAAGAAGGCGCGCTTGGCAATAGATTATACGATTGGCTTCATAAAGATGATATGAAAAAAGAGGGGGATCTTCAAGCACAAGGAGGCGAATATTTCTCCGACAAATTAAATCGTATACGCGAAAGTCAGTGGGGGCCTGGAGGGATAGGAAACCCACAAAATCAAATTATTCTTAATGTACATATCGATTCAAAGGGGAAAATCGTCGCAGATTCGAATTCTCCTTCTACTCGAATTGATGCGATTGCCCATGGTAATTTCTTCCCCACTGGTGGGGCAAGCGAGGGATGGTAATGGCACAGACTTACGACGCAATGCTGGACGATTTCGAGCTTGTCTGCGAGACTATCGAGGACAACTTCGAGAAGGCCGTTGTGGAGAACGAATTCCCCTATAAAGACGGGGCTATGCTCGATGACCTGGGTCTAAAGGCCACAAAGATCCGTCTGCGTTGTTATTTTTACGGGGACACATATTCGACTTATAAAGATTTTGTTGAGTATATTAAGGAGAACACCTCTTTCACTCTCACTCATCCTGATTATGGAGACATGACCGGGGACGTGGAGTCATTGACGGTACGTCATGATGACCGCAATCAAACGGCGGAAATAGATTTTACCTTTGTGCAGGAGCTTACCTCTGACATCGGCAATACATACGAGCCAGAGGTGCAAAACGATACCGAGAATTCCTTCCTCAACGGCATCCAGGAGCAAATAGACAGTTTCTCAAGCGACATTGGGAGTGCAATATCGAGCGCCTCGTTTATTGCCCAGGCAAACACCTTTGTAACCGGCTTGCAGGCCACGATGGCCGATATAGCGAACCCGGCAAACTCCCTTGTTGCGGCGATAGACTTTACGACAGACCTGCCTTCTCAGGTGATGGGCGCTGTAACACAGTGTGTGGAGCGCTACGCCCGAGCCTACGATGCGATCTCCGATGCGCCTGCCCAGTTCCTTACAAGCGTGCAAAATAGCCTTTTAAAGCTCAATAGCGCAGTCAACAGCTTTTCTGATTCCGGCTGGTCCTCTGCCGCGGCAAAGCAGATTCAGGTTGCAATAGGTATGAGGCTGGGTCTCGAAGCGGCTTACCTCTACAAAGACGATCAAACCTTGAGAGAGCAAAACACCTCGATGGAGAACGCCCAGGCGTTCGATGTGCAGGGAAACTACATAGCGCCGCAGGCCACAGCCGATGTGATGACTGTCAATGACCTTGAGAACACACTCGCCCTGGTGCGTACCAATATTCAGGCGGCCGTTAATGTTGCCCGGGATATTCAGAGCCTCAAAGATATTGCACTTACGCTTTTGATATACGTCGAACAGATAAAGATTCAGAGGGAAAAGATAATCCAGGTAAGGCTTGACAATACGATGCCGCTGCACCTGGTTTGCCTGCGTTATAATCTGCCGTATGCGTATGCTGAGCGATTGTATAAAATCAACAATCCAAAGAACCCGAGTTATATGTCGGGATTGGTGAATGTGTATGTCAGATAATGCGGCATTGAATATTAACGGGGTTAAGATCGAGCATTTTAAATCCTTCTCGGTCTCTGCGGATATTTATACGGCAGACTGTTCTTTTCAGATGGAGCTTTCAAACCCGGAGACTGTTATAAGCGCCGGGGAACGCTGCGATCTCTCCATAAACAATACGAAAGAATTGACCGGCTTGATAGACAAACCATCTCGCAAATGGAGTAAGAATGAGACGCATTTTGGCATTGAAGGACGCTCGCTCATGGGACTGCTCGTGGATACTTACTGCACCCAAGCCATGGATCTTGAGAACACAACGATTAAGTCGCTTGCAAACACACTTTTAAAAAATGTGCCGTATATAAACACGAAGGATATTGTGTACGAGCAGGATGTTATCGGCCGGCTTAAAGGTAAACCGAAAATGGGCGTTTTTGCAAATGCAGACAATGCATACGCATATTCCAAAATCGAGCCTGGCATGACGATATTCGATGTTCTGAAACAATACGCAACGTCGAGGGGATTGATGTTTTTCGGGCTGCCGGATGGGACTTTTGTTTTCGGCACTCTGAAATCCCAGGGCGACCCGGTGTATACTCTGACACTCCGCAAAGACGGCCAGAATAATAATGTAATGGAGGCTGAGTGTAGTGAAGATTTTTCAAAACGGTATTCTGATATATATATCCTGGCTGAACAGCAAGGGACCACGAATATATGGGGAAATGCGTGCAACCCTCACGATTCTGTAACCGATTTGACATTCCCATACAAAAAGCCCTTTGTGGGACGCAATAATTACGGCGATTCAATGAGCTGCAAGAAGTATGCGGGTATGATTCTGGACAAGCAGAAGCATGATGCGTTTAACGCAACCTATAAGGTCCCGGGGTTTTCACAGAACGGCAAGAACTGGGCAATCAATCAGGTTGTGCATATAGATGATGAAGTGAACGGGTTGAATGGATCCTACCTTATACATGGCCGGACATTTGAACTCTCCAAAAGCGGCTCTTTTACAACGCTGAGGGTAGGATTGCTTGGAGGAATGTATTAATGTGTATCGCGTGTTTTAAACAGGGTATTAAAGGGGCTGTCGCTGTCGGGGATAAGGCGCACTGTCTGGCGAGCAGAGCATCGTCCGGACAGGACATTCTCAAGGAAAAGGTGAGCTGCGAAGCTGTCGACGATAATGGTAATTGTTTCGGTGCCGAGGTTATAAGTGAAAGTGTTCCCGTGCACGTCATCGACCCTCCGGCTCTCAAGAGTGATGACGGAAGCTCTATTGTGTACAATATGTTGAAATGGGACTACCCCGCTTGCACAGGGGTTTTGCCAAGTGCCGAGAATCAAGATTGTCAGCAATGTTATCATGGAGTTCATATATAATGCTTAACATGATACGGGGCATTGTGCAATCGATTTCGGAAAAGCTATCAAAGCATTTCACCGGGACCGGACGCTGGAATGAAACTATAACCGACAGGGAGATGTTCCAACATTACGGATTCACATCCCATCCTTTGAATGGAGCGGAAGTGCTGGTGTTGCACAAAGGGAATGTGCTGATTTCGGTTGCCGAAGAAGACCAGAGATACAGGTTACAGATTCAGGATGGCGAGGTTGCCCTTTATACAGACCAGGGTGATGCCGTGTATCTGAAACGTGGGAATATAATGGAGTTGCGGACAAAGACATTGCAGATAGGGGATGCGAGCGCTTCGCATCCCATACCACTCGGGGATATACTTGAGCAGCGGTTTAATGCGCACATTCATATGGCGCCGACCGGTCCTTCTGGGCCACCGACAATATTATTGGACGGATCAGAACTTTCTACAATGGCAAATATAAAGGTATAATTATGGCACTTGATAAAACAACATTACAGAGCACGTTAACAACGATATTGAGTGATCTTTCCGCAGGGAAGACTGTGGCGTCATGTGCCGCGGATCTTGCAACCGCTATTGATACCTATGTAAAATCAGCCACGGTAATTGTTACCAGTGTTTCACTGGTAACGGCCGGAACTGCCGCATCCGGCCCTGGATCCGGGACATTATCATGAAAGATTTCAACATAAATCTTACGCAGGGACTGCCGGTAATGACATTTGATATCGCAGATTCTATATGGAATAATATTTACATCAGTCTCACATTAAAGCAAGGTTCATTCTTTGCGGCGCCGGAATTCGGCTCGAAGCTATACACGCTCAACAGAGCGAAGAACACGGTACGCACGGAGCAGAAAGTCAAAGATTATTGTAAGCAGGCACTCCAATGGCTGCTCGATACAAAACGGGCATTGAGCATATCTATTGTTACGGAACGGCTGTCTGGACGCATAAACTTTGAAATATCCGTTACACAGGCAAACGGTGTGCCGGTGAGTTTTAGTAGCTTTGTGGAGGTCGTATAATGGGCACTTCAACCCCCTTTTTACAAGACTTTGATACTATTTTAAATGGCATTTTAACGGACTGGCAAAACCAGTTTCCAGATGCGGATACATCAAAAGGAAGTCTTATCTTTATAAAATCCGCGTGCCTTGCATCCGCGCTCTGGGGACTCTCGAAAAAAGATGACTGGGTTGCCAAACAGATCTTTCCGGACACGGCAGATTTTGACTATCTGATACGTCATGGCGCGGTTCGGGGATTACCTATCAAACCCGGGGAATTGCAATCGGATTACATCACAAGGTTATTAGCCTATTTGCAACAGCCGCCGGCAGGAGGGAATGCCGCTGATTATATAACATGGGCAGAAGAGGTCGCAGGAGTGAAATCTGCGTATTGTGTGCCCATGGGACAGGGATATGGGACTGTTGATATTATCATTGTCGCTGACCCGACTCTAAACGGAGGCTCAGAAATTCCAACTCAGGTTCTGCTGGATGCTGTGTTTGCCTTCATAGATCCTTTGCGGCCGGTAACCGCAAAATGGATACGTGTGCTTGCTGTAGTTTTATACAATGGTGCGAATACGGATGTGACTATGGCTACAACCGGGAATTGTAACAAGATACAGACGCAGGCCGATATAACGTCGTATATGTCGGCGTTGACGCCGGGACAACCGTTATACCTTTCTCAACTTATCAATCTGGCTCTTAAAAACGGGGCAACAAACGCCACGATTTCTGCTCCGGCAGCCGATATAATACCGGACGCTTACCACATGGTGCGTCCAGGAGTGATAAATGTCACTTGATAATGCCGCTGTAATAAAATCATTGACGCCTTTGGAATTGGGGGCAGTGTCTGATGAGGATATTGTCCTCGAGGGGCAGGAACTCGACAATGAGGAGACCCGGCAAAACAATGTTTTGCAAGAAATATTTCCGGATACCAGCACACAAATGCTTGCATGGTGGGAGCGTGTGTATAGCCTCGCACCGGCCGCTGGTGCCACCGTACAACAAAGACAACAGGCAATCGTGCAGGCTATTCGGGCACAAGGCGGACTTTCGAGAGAGTATTTCATTTCTCTTGCGGCGGCACTTGGATACACCATCACCATCGAGGAGCTCCAACCCTTTATGGCCGGCATCGGGAGAGCAGGTGATACGCTTTATGTTCAGGATATAATATTTGTATGGCTTGTCACGGTAACAGCTATTCAACAGTATTATTTTCGTGCTGGACAATCGGCGGCGGGTGAACCGCTTGGAGCTCCTAATGAAAACACGATTATAACAGCGATATTTATTAAATTAAAGCCAGCACATACGTATGTAATATTTCAATACACATAGGAGATAAAAATGGCAAGAACAATATTCCAGGACGGAGATCCTGCAAATAACGTATTAGGGACGATCGTTGATGCGGCATTCCTTAATTTGGTTTTTAACCACCAGCATGACGGTGTGAATAACGACGGACATGCACCAATTCTGCTGGATAACATAGCCACAGTAAACGCTGCATACGCTGTCGGGGCGACCGATATGGTGTTGCTTGCTGATGCCACAGCCGCAGGGTTTACGATAACGATGCCAGATGTTACAAATTTGCCGCAGGGAAGAAAATATCTGATTAAAAAGACGGATAACTCTCCGAATTTTATTACACTTGCGGCGTTTGGTGCACAAACTTTTGACACCATGACTACTATTGTTTTAGCCGCTCAAAACGATATGGTGGTTTTAATGAGCGGAGGAGCTGGCTGGTTTGTTGTTAGTAATTTCTCAGCACCGGTTCAAAGAATAGTTGTTGCTGCTCCCACCACCTCTGTTTCATTTGCAGGTTTATCTATTGTAGCTGCACGTGGATATAGGCTGGAAGGGAAAATGTTAATCGGAGGTTCCGCTTGTGACTGTAGTTTACTTTTGAATAACGATCTAACAGCCACTGATTATTATCGGGAAATATGGACACCCGCTGGCGTTGCACAAGCAAACGATGCAAAGATATGGACCGGTCTGGCCACAGCAGAAATAGCCTTTAAGATGGATATCGAACGTACACCATCTGGAGTTTTATGTGCCAATGGAAAAGAGTTTATATCAACAGCGGGAGCCGTAAATCTTGAGTTCTTTGCACATAAATTGAGCGCTGTTGCGGTAGATTTATCCCAGATCGAAATCATTACAACGGTTGCAAACATGATACTGGCTGGATCAGAATTCCGCTTATATAAGAGGCCATAGAAACAAAAGAGTGTTGATGCCGGATAATTAGTTGTGTTGGAATTCTCGGGACATCATCAACCTTATCCGGCCGCTATAAGATTGGCAACCGGTCGACTCCCCCAAAATGGCTCAAATAAGCCGCTACAATAGTTTACATAATCTGACTTTAAGGCCTTTTGAATAGGCTTTTAAATCGTTGACATTTGCCAAAAACGTGGTACCTGTGGAAAACCCTAAAATACGCAAACTACTTGATCAAAATTCGCAAACTGGATGATCAGTTATAGTATGTTTACCCCGTTAGAAACTCAGCAGATGATAATTTGTACGACAATAGATTGAAAATTTATTATAAAAACATTTGTATTATTCTGA
>JAKAHI010000078.1 GCA_021815065.1 bacterium
CGTTTGGAAGGCTGAATGTCTCTATTGTTTGATATTTATCCGTTCCGGTCCCGCTTGCAGCGGAAATTGTGTATAACTTTGTGAATAATTTCATAATACCTCCACGATTATCTAAAGGAGGGGCGGGGTTACCTCGCCCCTGTTTCCTGTACTGAATATGTGTAGCTGAAACAGCAAGTCAACCCCATGAAAAAACTCAGGGCAAAGCAAGAATTCCTGCAAAAACACCTTTCGGATAGTATAGTATACCCATTATTATCATAGGGTCAACTGATTGTAATAACACAAACTTGTTTTTATTATATTTCATATAGTTAGGCTTCAAAACACCTACAACCAATGGCCTTTGGGGGAAATTGAAGATTTAAAAAATCAGACCTCATCCTATCCTTCCCCTAAAAGGGGAAGGGACTGAAAATTCAAGATTAAAGATTCAAGATTAGCCCCCTTCCTCCCCCTTGACAGGGGGGAGGGACTAAAGACTGAAGGAGGGTGGATGCCGGTTCTAAGGGGTTATTGCAATTTCTGAAGGAGCATATTTATTGCCGCGGCGGTTGTTTCCTTTCGATTACCATCTCTATCTTTTTGAAAAATAAACCTTTTCACCTCGATCTCCTTGCCGCTTGCCACTGCGATATACACAAGGCCGACAGGCTTTTTTGCGCTGCCGCCGTCAGGCCCTGCAATGCCTGTTACCGCTATGGCGCAGTCCGTATGCATAAGCCTTTGAACACCATTAGCCATTGCCTGCGCTACCTCTTTCGACACCGCACCATGCTTTTCCAACAATGCCCTATTAACACGCAGGACCTGGATCTTTACCCCGTTGGAATAACTTACTACACCGCCCATAAAATACTGTGAGCTGCCGGAGATGTCCGTTACGACCTTTGCGATCATCCCGCCTGTGCAGGACTCTGCTGTCGACAGGGTCTTGTTGTGCTTTCTAAGAAGTTTACCAAGCTTTATTGCTAATTTTTTCATAAATCTACATCCTTACTTATTGTCAAGCAGGAACCCAGAGAAAAAAATGGATTCCGCATCGAGTGCGGAATGACATAAGAAAATTGTATTATTCATTGGCCCCATCTACCCTGCCCCTTAAAAACTTTTTCCCGGCTGTATGTTGCTTGTCCCTGAGCATTTTTTCTTTTGCCCTTTTCGAGCGCTTGCGTTTCTGACGGCGTATTTTTTCTATCTGCTGCCGGACCCTGCTTTGTTCCCCGAGGAGCATCTCTTCAATCTTGTCAGCCAGCAGCCTCCGTGCAAAAAACCTGTTCATCGCCTGTGAACGCTCCTGCTGCACCTTGACCTCGATACCGGTCGGCAGGTGTTTTAAATAAACGCAGGTCGAGGTCTTGTTGACGTTCTGTCCTCCGTGGCCGCGGGAACGGAGAAATTTTTCCGCGATATCTTCTTCCTTGATGCCGAGCGAGCGCATCCTCCCGGCAAGCTCTTCTTCCTTGCTTTTATTTACCATCCTCAGTCCTTCGGAGAATAGGCCATACCTCTTGGTCTTCTCAGGCCTCTTTTTCCTCCAGATTGACAGATTACCATTGTTTTGACATAAAGGGAAGCCATGGCAAGGGTAATTTCAATAGCAAATCAAAAGGGGGGCGTAGGTAAAACAACAACAGCCGTAAACCTCGCTGCAAGCCTCGCCGCAGCGGAGAAAAAGGTGCTGCTGGTGGACCTTGACCCCCAGGGGAATTCTTCGAGCGGCTTCAGTATCGATAAGACTGCCCTGCAGTCGAGCATTTATCACGCGATCATCGGGAAAAACAGGCTTTCGCAGATCATAAAGCCCACGGAGCTCGAGTTCCTGAAGATTGCCCCTTCGAACCAGGACCTTATCGGCGCCGAAATAGAGCTGATCAACGTCATATCGCGGGAAACAAGACTGAAGAGCGCACTCAAGGAGGTCTCCGGCCTCTATGATTATATCATTATCGATTGTCCTCCGTCCCTGGGACTGCTCACGGTAAATGCCCTTACAGCCGCTGACAGCATCATCATCCCGCTCCAGTGCGAATACTATGCGATGGAAGGGCTCGGACAGCTTATGAAAACCGTGGAGCTTGTCACGGAAAACATAAACCATGCGCTCGAGATAGAAGGTATTTTGTTGACAATGTTCGACCCGCGGAATAACCTGTCCTTCCAGGTGAGGGACGAGATAGACCGGCATTTTGCCTCCCTGAGGTTCAAGACGGTCATTCCCAGAAGCGTGAGACTGAGCGAGGCCCCGAGCTTCGGCAAGCCTGCGCTGCTGTATGATATAACGTCAAAGGGAGCACGGAGCTATATAGATATGGCAAAGGAATTACTGCAAAAACATAAGGACAAAGGAATAGCGGAGCATGGAAAAAAAGCATAATGCCCTGGGCAAAGGGCTGTCTGCACTCATACCGATGAGGGCAAAGGAAATGACCGCAAAAGAAGGTTATTTTATTTGTCCCGTATCGAAGATCTCGGCAAACAGGAACCAGCCGAGAAAAGCGTTCAACGACCACACCATCGACGAGCTGGCACAGTCCATACAGGAGAACGGCATTCTCCAGCCCCTTGTCGTGAAGCCCGACGGCAGCGGCTTTGAGCTTATAGCGGGAGAGCGGCGTCTGCGTGCCGCAAAGAAACTGGGACTCAGAGAAGTGCCGGTTATCATCAAGGACGTGAATGACAAGGACCAATTGTTCCTTTCGCTCATCGAAAACCTTCAGCGGGAAGACATCAACCCCATCGATGAGGCCGAGGGATACAGAAAACTTATCGAGGAATTCAGTCTGAATCAGATCGACGTTGCAAAGCGGGTGGGCAAGGACAGGGCAACGGTTGCAAACGCCGTCAGGCTTTTACGCCTGCCGGAAGAGATCAAAAACGCAATCAAGAACGGCAGCGTAAGCCCGGGACATGCGCGCGCCATACTTGCGCTTTCCACGATCGAGGAACAACTGAGGCTTTTCAAGAAAGTCCGCGATGAAAAACTTACGGTACGGGCTGCAGAAAGCTATGTAAAAACAAAACGGAACAAAACAAGGGAGACGTCTCAGTCAAAGGAGGCCGCATCCCAGATAACCGCGATCGAGGACGAGCTGAGGAAAATATTCGCCACAAAGATAAAGGTGAGCAATCAGGGCAGCAGAGGATGGCTCGAAATTCATTATTCTTCTTTCGACGACCTCGACAGGATTTTGAACACAATACGGGGAGTTTAGGAGGCTCTATGTTCGATAAAAAAGAAAACAATGTTACGTCCGAGGAGATCCACACCATCATAGGCAAAGAGAGTTCTTTCGAAGGGAAACTGGTTTTTGACGGCGTGGTGAGGATAGACGGCTCTTTTAAGGGCAACATACAATCGAAGGGCAAGCTGCTGATAGGGGAAACCGCGTCCCTGGAAGCAGAAATAGAAACCGGCTCTTTGATATTGAGCGGTGAGATCAAAGGCAATGTTACCGCATTCGACAGGGTAGAGATCAAGAGCAAGGGAAGGTTCACCGGAAACATAAAATCACCCGTTCTGCTTATAGAAGAGGGCGCCTCGTTCAACGGCACTTCTTCCATGGAAGTGCAAAAGATATCTACCCTTGTAAAAGAACCCGATTAACTCCCTATGGAACATGCTTCATCCCCGGCGCCTGCAAAACTCAACCTGTTCCTCTATGTCACCGGCAAACGGGATGACGGTTATCACGATATCCTGACACTCATGCAAAAGGTATCCCTGTACGACACGATCGATATCCAAGTCGAAGAGGGCAATGCCATCCAGGTGCAGATCACCGGCCTCACAGGCCGGGAAGCCCCGGGCGATACCCGGAGAGCGGGGAAACCCGTGCCCTCCACGCCCATGAGCACGAACCGGGACATTCCCGTGAACGAAAAGAATACCGCTTATGCCGCGGCGCAGCTGTTTTTCCGGCAGAAGGGCATACAAAAGAAACGGGTCGGCATAACGATAGAAAAGCACATCCCGGTCGAATCCGGCATGGGCGGTGCAAGCAGCGATGCCGCATGCGTCCTGACCATGCTCAATAAACTCCTGCCTTCTTACACCGGACCGGAGCTTTTTGAGCTCTCGAAGGAGATCGGGTCGGATGTCCCCTTTTTCATGATGGAGGGCAGCGGCCTTGCGAGCGGCAGGGGAGAGCGCGTCAAAAAGGTTGAGATCGCAGGCCCTTTATATTATGTTGTCGTAAAACCGGGGTTCGGTATCTCGACGCGATGGGCATATTCCCAGTTAAAATCATTGACAAAAAACGGACTACCGTTTATGTGCGATCTTGTCTTCTATACAAAGGAAGATATTGTGAGATGTCTTCAAAACGACCTTGAAGCGGTAGCGGAGGAACGTGCTCCAGAAATAAAAACGATAAAGGAGAAACTTTTACAAAGCGGTGCAAAAGCAGCGGCAATGACCGGAAGCGGGTCTTGTGTTTTCGGCATTTTCTATGAAGAACAGGAAGCGGATAAAGCATTTAATACTATTTCAAATGACTATACGACGGTTTACAAATTAAGAGGTATAGAACAAAGGAGGTAACAAGTATGGAAATTACAGAGGTAAAGGTATTCCCGGTTAACGAGGAGAGACTAAAGGCGTTCGCAACAATAATCTTTGACGGTTGCTTTGTCATACGAGACCTCAGGATCATCAATGGTAACAACGGCTTGTTCGTAGCCATGCCGAGCAAAAAGATGAAAGACGGCAGCTACAAGGATACCGCACACCCGCTGAATAACGAGACGCGGCAGAAGATCGAAGACACGGTCATCGACGCTTACAAAAAAGAGCTTGAAAAAGGTGACGTTATGGAACCGGAGGCAAGCAAGGCAGAGGCATAATCGAAGTTTTATTAGCCGGAGGGAATTGAACTCCCCGGATTTTTGGGGCGTAGACAAGCGGTAAGTCAGCAGACTTTGGATCTGCCATTCGGAGGTTCGAATCCTCCCGCCCCAGTTAGGATATACTATGAACGCTAATTTAAAAATATTCAGCGGCAGTTCCAATAAAGAGCTTGCGGAGGACATCTGCAAGCAGCTCGGCATGGGCTCCGGAGATGCAATGGTAAAAACATTCAGTGACGGAGAAAGCAGGATCGAGATCAATGAGAACGTGCGGGGCATGGACGTTTTTGCCGTGCAGTCGATCTCAATCCCGGGCAACCACCATCTCATGGAACTGCTGATCATGATCGATGCCCTGAAGAGGGCATCCGCAAAAAGGATCACCGCCGTCATACCGTACTACGGTTATGCGCGGCAGGACCGGAAGGTAAACCCCAGGACACCGATATCCGCAAAGCTTGTTGCAGACCTGCTGACCACGGCCGGCGCACAGAGGGTCTTGACGGTCGATCTGCACGCGGGACAGATCCAGGGGTTTTTCAATATCCCGGTCGACAACCTCTATGCAATGCCGGTGCTGCTCGAATACATAAAAGAGCATATACGGAATGATATAGTCGTCGTGTCCCCGGATGCGGGCGGTGTCGAACGGGCGAGGGCATTTGCAAAGAGGCTGGACGCCTTTATCGCCATCATCGACAAGAGAAGGCCGCGGCCGAATGTCTCCGAGGTCATGAATATCATCGGAGACGTCAAGGACAAAGACGCGCTGATCGTCGACGATATTGTTGACACGGCGGGCACAATGACGCAGGCTGTAGACGCCCTGATGAAACAGGGGGCGGCAAAGGTATATGGGTGTACAACCCATGCGGTACTCTCGGGCAATGCCGTGGAGAAGATAAAAAATTCACAGATGGTCGAACTTATTGTAACGGACACCATCAAACCGAACGAACACACCGCAGCATGCAAAAAAATAGTCGTAAAGAGCATAGCGCACCTGCTTGCGGAAGCCATACTCAGGATTCATGATGAGACTTCTGTAAGTTCGCTGTTCGTATGAATGGGTGTTCGCCTCAATCCCTCCCGCGAATGGCGGGAGGTTCAAGGCGAACTATATGATTAATATGTTCCAGACCAACGAAGAATCCGCGCTGTTTACAGCGTGGTTCTTCAATAATAAGGAGAAGACGATGGAAGAATTGACAATCAATGCAACGGTAAGAAAAGACTTCGGCAAGCAAAAAGCGAGGATCATAAGAAACAAAAAAGAGGTGCCGGCTGTTCTTTACAGCAAAAACCACGACACCCTGCACGTATCGATCCCGGCCGAAGAACTGAAAAAGGTTTTAAAGTCCGGTTCGAATGAGCTTATAAAGCTGCGCATAAAGAACGATGGAGAATCAAGCCAGAAGATGGCATTGATCAAGGAGCTGCAACGGCATGTAACGACGGACGAGTTTTTGCATGTCGACCTCTACGAGGTGTTCGAGAACCAGCAAATCAGGACAAAGGCGCCTGTCCTGATAACCGGCAAGGCAAAGGGCATCGAGCTCGGCGGTATACTGCAGGTTGTTGCACGGGAACTGAGTATAAAATGCCTGCCAGCAGCCATACCGAAACATATAGAGATTGACGTAACGGAGTTAAACATAGGTCATACCCTGCATGTCAAAGACATCAAGCCCATCAGCGGTGT
>JAKAHI010000079.1 GCA_021815065.1 bacterium
TTTATCATTTGCCGTGTGTATGCCGTTATCCTTTGCAAACATCTTCAGCTCTTTAAAGTCCGGCACGATGAGTGCAGCGATGTACTTCTTTCCATCGCCAACAAGACATGCCTGGTCTATATACGGCTTTGCAATCAGAGCGAGCTCGATCGGGTGAGGGGCTATGTTCTTTCCGCCGGATGTAACAAAGAGCTCTTTTTTCCGATCCGTAATGGTGAGGAAGCCTTCTTTGTCAAACTCTCCTATGTCACCGGTTTTAAACCATCCGTCCTCGGTAAAGGTCTCTTTTGTCGCTTCAGGCATGTTCCAGTAGCCTTTGAATATCTGCGGTCCCTTGGCAAGTATTTCCCCGTCTTCAGCTATCTTTTCTTCTGTCCAGATGACCGGTCTGCCGACGGTCCCGGGTTTTATCTGCAGCCGGTGTGCTACCGTGGTATACGCAAGGGAAAGCTTCAAGGCACGGATCGGATTGGTGAAGGGTGATTTGCCCTTTGCCTGCTGGGTGATCATAAGATCAACGGTCCAGTCCACCATCTTCTTCTTGAACCACTTCAGATGATCGACGTCCACGTCCCTGAACTCCGGCTCATTGAAGTTTATGACCGGTGCTGTTTCCGTGAGCCCGTAGCCCTCGTTGAGCTGGATACCGAGTGACCGTATGAACACGCACACCTCTTTCGATAGTTTGCCTCCGCCCGAGACAGCGAGTACCAGCCGCTCCATTCCTGCCTGTTTTTTTATCTTACTGAAAAGAAGGTTGTTCGCGAGGGAGAACCATATCAGATCGAGTTGGGGAAGGCGTGTCCCGGTTGCCATGCTGTTGGTGAACTTTTCACCCTGACGCATCGACCAGTCAAACAGCTTCCTGTAGAACGTATTTGACCGTGAAAATGCGGAGCGTACCATATCGTATGTTTTTTCATAAAACCTCGGTATGCTGACAACGACATTCGGCCGTAGTTCGAGCAGGTCGCTTTGGATAGTATTAAAACTTTCGGCAAATGCAAGGATACCGCCCAGCTTGAGACCGCTTACATGGTAGTCCGCAGTCCTGCCCATGACGTGGCACAGGGGAAGGTGGACAAGGCTGAGCAGATGAAGGTCCAGCTCTTTTACCCGTTTGAGCAGTGTAGAATTTGAGCTCTGGTGTATATTGGCAATCCAGTTCGCCTGCGTGAGGATTGCTCCCTTTTGTCTTCCCGTGGTTCCGGAGGTGTAAATGATGGAGGCAGTGTCTTCTGGTTTAACGGCCTGGATATGTTCCTCTGCCTCTTTCCTGCTGCCTTTCTTCCGGCCTATATCCATGACCTCGGCAAAGGTATATACGCCCCCGGGTTTTTGCCCTTTCCATGTTCCCATGGTGATAATTACTTTTACCGCCGAACCGTTTCCCGTTACTTTCAGGGACATTTCGGCTTTTTCCTGGGTGGATGCAATGACAAAACCGGATCCGCTGTCCTTGAGCATGAAGGCCAGTTCATCCTTGCTCAGCGTAGGATACAGCGGTACTTCGATAGCACCGCATACCTGGAGTGCCTGGTCTGCTATGATCCACCGGGGCCTGCTTTCCGAGAATATGGCTGCTCTGTCGCCTTTTTTCAGACCGAGCACCAAAAGCCCTGATGCGAAATCCATGACTTCATCCTGGGCTTCTTTCCATGTGATGGAACGCCATGTTTTTGCGGGATCACCCTGCTTATCGAACTTCCCCATAAGGAAAACATAATTGTTCCCATAGCGCTCAGCCTGGTTATGGAATATACCGCACAGGGTATCGTTACTGTAAGACATAGAACACTCCTTTATTCATAGATTTCTTTTGTTTATGTAACGTATCAGCAAAGCCTTGTAAATCCCCCATTGAGAACATTGAACGACATTTTCGGGCATGCTGCATCCATCCCAATCGGTATTAACAAAAAAATATAGGGATCCCTGTTTACTGTCAAGCTAACCCGACGTACCGGTGTACGTCGTTATTGCTTTGGAGCCGGGGGTATTGTATGGAGATAAGGTATGAAGGTACTTATAACAGGGGCCGCGGGATTTCTTGGTACGAATATCGTGCTGGCCTGCCTGAACAAGGGATGGAAGGTGCGGGCATTCACTCTTGAGGGCTCACCGGTAAACTATATTCAGCATCCGGATGTCGAAATACAATACGGCGATGTGGCGGATGCCGGGGCTGTCAGGAATGCCATGAACGGAGTAGATGCGGTCATACACTGTGCAGGCGATACGAGCTTTTGGAAAAAACTTTTCGAGCGACAGAGAAAAACAAACGTCGAAGGCGTTAAAACCGTTCTCCAGACTGCCCTGGAGCTGAAGATAAAGAAGGTGGTCCACACGAGCACGGTCGATGCGTTCGGGTATAACCCCAACGGACTTGCCGATGAAAACTGGCATGAATATAACTATGAGGGCTGGGGATACAACTATGCAGACACGAAAAGGCAGGGACAGGCAATAGCCCTTTCCTACGCACAACAGGGGCTCGATGTTGTCGTGATAAATCCCGGGAGCATGATCGGTCCGTTCGATCATACACTGCAGTTCGGAAGGCTGTTCATGGATATCAGGGACCACAAAATACCCGCAGTACTGCCCGGCGGAGCCCCGTGGGCACATGTTCAGGAAGTGGCAAAGGCGCATGTTGCAGCTCTGGAAAGGGGCAGGGCTGGGCAGATGTATATCTGCGGCGGGGTGCATGAAACGTACAAGGCCGTGTTTTCGGCAATCGCAGATTCAATCGGCGTCAAGCCGCCCCGTTTCACCATGCCGCCGTGGATGACCGTTACTTACGGCTATGCGATGGAGTTACTGTCGGATTTTTCCGATAAAAAACCCGACCTGAATCCCGGACAGGCGAGGTATATGTCCGTATTCCCGAAGTACGATTCTTCAAAGGCTCAGCGCGAGCTTGGTTTTGTTTCCCTGCCTCTTAAAAAAATGGTTGAGGACGCACGGGACTGGTATATCCAGAAAGGGTTTCTGTAGATGCATTTTTCGGGTTAATAATTGCGCCGTATGAATTTTCCCGTGGAAATAACAGCCCCGGTCATCCCCATCAGGGCGCTTCCTGCGAGTAATGCAAGTATGGCATTTGTGGAAAGGAAGGAAACATTCATAGTTAAAAACAACGATCCCAGTGTCGTATGCAGCCTGTATAAGAAGAGTCTGTAAACAAGATACAAAAACACGATCGAGATACCGGTGCCGGCCAGCACCTGAATCATGCCCTCCAGCATGAAGGGAATTTCTATAAACAGATTGGTTGCACCGACGAGTTTCATAATTTCTATTTCATCTTTTCTCGAAAAAATCGATATGCGGATAGTGTTTGAGACAATGATGAAAATGGCGAACAGCATAAACCCGCCTATGCCGATGCCGAGCATCTTTACCAGAATCAATATGCCGGAGACTTTTTGTGCAATTTGCGCTCCGTACTGGACATCGGAAACACCCGGTACGCGCTTAATGGCTGCAGCGAGTTTGTCAATGGAGTTATTGTTTAATACGCTTTCTTGAACGGTTATTGTCAGGTATGCGGGCAGCACATCTGCGCTCACGCCGCTGAGAATGCCCGCCTGTCCTTTGAGCTCTTCCCTGAATTGACCGAGGGCATCCTGTTTGGAATAATATTTTATAGTTTTGATCCCTGCCGTGTTTTTGATGCGGTTCTCAAGCGACGTAAGGTCGCCGCCGGACAATCCATCCTGCAGGTATGCAATAATCCTTATCCGGCCTTTCCATTCCCCGAGGACCGAATTTACATTGTTATAGATGATAAAGAAAATGTTCAGGATAAAAAAAGCCACTGCAATGGTTATGATCGTAACTGCATTCAGATAGAGATTGGTTTTTATGCCTTTGACGGTGGTAGCTATGAAGTAGGTTATTCTTTCAATACTTTTCATTGAATACGTCTCTGCAGCTTACTATTTCTCTATGAGCCTGCCGTGCTCAAGGGTTATAATACGTTTATTGTAAGTCGTTATCAGATTCTTGTCATGGGTCGCGACGACCACGGTTGTCCCCCGTATGTTAATCTCAGAAAAAAGCTTCATGATGTCGTTCGTGAGGTCCGGGTCTAAATTGCCGGTGGGCTCGTCCGCGAGAAGGATTGCAGGTTCGTTAACGAGTGCCCGTGCAATAGAGATCCTCTGTTGTTCTCCTCCGGACAGCCGCAGGGGATAAGCGTTTGACTTGTGCTGAAGTCCGATCATTTTCAATATTTCCCATACCTTTTTTTTGATTTCCTTCTTCGGCATTCCGAGTACCGCGAGCGTCAGTGCAACATTATCGAACACCGTCCGGTCCGGCAGGAGTTTAAAGTCCTGGAACACGACGCCGATATTCCTTCTCAAAAAGGGCATCGCTGACTTTTTCAATCTTGTGATGTTATAGCCATTGATGATGATCTGGCCTTTTGTGGGCGGTTCTGCAAGGAACATAAGTTTTAACAGGGTCGTTTTCCCTGCGCCGCTCGGACCCGTTATAAAAACAAACTCGCCTTTTTCTATCTGAACGCTGATGTCTTCCAGCGCAGCGTTGCCTTTCAAATAGTGCTTATAAACATGAAAAAATTGAATCATGACCGGTGTTTCATTTGTCTTCGGTTGTCTCGACAAGATAGTCGAGGATCACCTCATCAAGATTCTTCGTTTCCTCATCGATATTCAAGGTTTTTTCATCCTGTTTCACCGGCTGCTTCGCTTCCTGCGGTTTTGCGCTTTTTTCCTTCTGGATCTCAATGACGAGCTGATGCGAATCATAAGAGCCGTCCCGCAATTCCATGACCATCTTTTTGTGCTGCTCTTTCATGATATCGGCAACGATCTTCTCAAGGTCGTTTATCTTTATGATATCCATATAGCTTGTTTTCTTCGTTGCTATGATGTTACCACCGATGAAGAGATGGGTTATAATAAAAGGATTATCTCTGCCGCTGTCCTCTGTCTGCACATGAAAGGTAATACCTTTGTGTATAATGTTGTGATTATATCCCAGAAGCATACTATTTTATTGTTTTTCTCTCCAGTACGGTATCGATGCTCAGCATAAATTCTTTTGTAAAAACCAGGGCAATGGCCACGATAAGGAATACTACATCCCTGATCAGTATTGCCGAGCCGATCTTCTCGTTCATACCGAATAGGTCGAAACAGCCGCAGTCCATGGAAACTCCCCTGTGGATATTTATCCAGATGGCGATGATAAAGGATACCAGCAGCCAGCCCAGTGCAAACGACGCACCCCTTGTGCCGAACCCGATAATGAGCATAATACCGCCTATCATCTCAATCCATGGCAGGGTCTCGGCAAAGATCTTTGCAAGACCGAGAGGAAGAATATTGAAGTTGATGACCGTAGAGACAAGTGCATCGGGATGGAGCAGCTTGCCATACGCCGCTACCACGAATACAATGCCGAGTATTACTCTGAGAACGAGGATAATGACGGGTCTCATCAAGGCAAAATTGATTACACATTTCCTTTCCATCTTAAGGCTCCTTTCCTACTGATATAGGAAGGTTGGCATTGATCCATCCGGGCCAACCCTCGGTCATGACATAGACATTGGTATAGCCGATTGCCATGAGGTCCTTTGCAACATCAACGCTCAGGCCGCACCCTGTACCGTGACAATAGGTAATAATCTTTTTGTCCTTTGTTAAAAGCTTCTTAAACTGCGGATAGACCTGCTGAAACCGGTCATACGGTATATTGATTGCACCCTTTATGTGCCCTTCGCGGTATTCTGCGTTATCCCGCGCATCTATGAAAACAGCACTGTTGCCCGTATAGTTGGAATATGCATCTTCTATGCTTATTGTTTTCATCGCCGATATCTGCTGCAGGTAGCTTTGCGGCACAATCAGCTTGTCCGGTGTTTCTGTCTGTGGTATGACTGCATGAATGAGTATTCCCACGATAAAGGAAACCACATAGATAGCCACTGTTATTACGAGCACCGATTTCCACGACTTGTTTAGATTCATCTTTTTACCTCTCCTATCCATCCGCCGCCGAGGATCTCATCATCATGATAAAATACCGCTGCCTGCCCTGGAGTGATCGCCCTTTGCGGTGAATCAAATTTTATAAGTAGCATAGTATCTTTCTTTTTCATTAAGGCTCTTTTTTCCGTGTGTCTGTACCGTATTCTGACATTTGCATACAAGGGAAAAACAGGTTCCCTGCCTCCTATCCAATGTACATTACCTACGGTGAATGTATCGGACATAAGGCCGTCACCCGTATCAACGGTTATACTGTTGGCGGAAACGTTTTTATCTATAACATAAACAGGTTCGTTTGTATAGACTCCGATACCCTTCCTCTGTCCTATGGTGTAGAATTGCAGGCCTCTATGGGTGCCCATGACCGTGCCTTCACGGTTGACGATAGTTCCCTCGCGCAGTGGTGCCATAGTGCTGAAGGTGCTGCTGAACTCTTTGAATCCTCCCGCCGGGAGAAAACATAATTCCTGGCTGTCTTTTTTGTTGCATGTGATCAATTCGGCATTG
>JAKAHI010000080.1 GCA_021815065.1 bacterium
GTTACAATAAACCTATGAAAATAAAATACTATGAAATATCCCGCGAAGACAAGGAAATAATCATAGACAAACTTAAAAATACAATAAAAAGTCATAAAGGGGTTGCATTTGTTTATCTGCATGGTTCTTTTCCGAATGCGTCAAGATTTAGAGATATAGATATCGCCGTATATATGGATGAAGTCCCTGTGTCGCCTCTTCAAATGGAACTCCGGATAGAGACACTTCTCAGTAGTACCGTTCCTTATCCTGTTGACGTGAAGATATTGAATAATGCACCTTTGTCTTTTACTTATAATGCCATTAAAAACGGAATTCCAATTTTTGTGGCGAATGAAGATATTCGAGTAGATTTAATCGAAAAAACACTGAACAAATACTTCGACTTCGCCCCTTTTAGAAAGCTTTATCTGAAGGAGACACTTGGACTTGAAGTTTAATCAGGATAAAATTAGAAAAATTACTTCTGAGATACTTGCGGCATTAGAAAATCTGGAGGATCTGAACAGACTTTCTCAAACGGAATTTCTATCAGACCAACATAAGCTCAGTAGTGCAAAATACAACTTTATTGTAGCGATTGAGGGTGCGGTTGACCTCTGTAATCATATTATTGCTATAAACGGTTTCAGAACCCCGGAAGACTATTCCGACACATTTAAAGTTATGGCCGAACACGGTGCCTTCGATCCGGACTTTACTCAAGCACTTATACAAATGGCGAAATTCCGAAACCGGTTGGTCCATATTTACTGGGACATCGACGATACTGAAATTTATAAAATCATGCAGTCACGTTTGCAGGACATACGGCAATTTCTGAGCAAATTTGGTACATTCCTTAAGAAATAGCCTTTATCGCTCCCGAGATTTGTGTTTTTTATGGATAGGCACGCGGAGCGTCCCAAGTAATCCATTGACAATTCCTTCCCGATAGATATATTAATTGCAATGTTTCTAAACTATGCATCTTAATCGGATAGGAGAGCATGAAAATGAATAAACGGATATTCCAGCTCCATGCGGACGTTTGTAAGGCGCTTGCTCATGCAAAGCGGCTGGAGATAGTGCACATACTGAAAGATAAAGAAGCAGCCGTAAGCGAAATAGTGAAGCAGATGGGTATACCGAAGGCCAATGTATCGCAGCATCTTGCACTCATGCGCAAAGCTGGGATTTTAAACACAAGACGGGAAGGATTGAATGTCTATTATTCTATTTCAAGCCCAAAAATTGCAAAGGCATGTAATCTGATGAGAGAGGTCCTATTGGAACATCATATGAAAAGAGGGCATTTGCTGATGGATCAGGCGCAAAAGGAGAAATGATAATGGGACAGACCATCGTAGTCCTTGGAGCAGGGGTTGGCGGGTTAATCGCTGCCAATTCAATGAGGCTTCAACTTGGGCAGGAACACAGGATTGTTCTTATAGAGAAGAGCCGAGATCATACCTTTGCCCCATCGTTCCCGTGGGTGATGACCGGTTACAGAACGTCAGGGCAGATCACGAGAGATATCCGTTCTCTTGTTCGTCAGGGCATTGAAATAGTTATTGATGAAGCGATCAATATTGATTGTACAAAAAGGGTCGTTTCAACAAAACAAAAGTCGTTCAATTATGATTATCTTGTCATAGCTCTTGGTGCGGATTTGAGATCCGAGCTTATTCCCGGCTTACCGGACAACGCATATACGTTCTACACCTTGGATGGAGCCCGTAAATTGCATGAGGCGCTCAAAAACTTTAAAGGCGGAGATATAGCGCTTGTTGTAAGCTCCATGCCGTATAAATGTCCCGGTGCACCCCATGAGGCAGCGATGTTGATTTCCTCATTTTTTCAGCGGCAATCGCAAAGCCAGAAAGTAAATATTCACCTGTTTACACCCGAATCCCAGCCCATGCCTGTTGCGGGCCCTCAATTAGGCGGGGTGCTCAAGCAAATGATTGAGTCGAGAGGGATAAAGTATTATCCTTTCCATAAACTCGCATCCGTTGATGCTGAAAACAAGGAACTTCGTTTTGAAGGCAAAACACCTGTCCATTACGATATGCTCATTGCGATCCCGCCGCATCGTGCGCCAGCAGTGGTACTGAACGCAGGGATTACAAACGAAGCGGGCTGGATACCGGTTGATGGCGCTACTCTTAAGGCTAACTATAAAGGTGTTTTTGCCGTAGGCGATATAACATCTCTCAGCATCCCGGGCAGATGGAACCCTGAAGTACCCATGGTACTGCCCAAGGCAGGCATTTTTGCACACTTAGAGGGTGAGATTGCAGCGAGTCAGATTGTTGTTGCAATAAATAACGGGAAACCGGCAGCACAGTTTTCAGGCATAGGGTATTGTATCATTGAAGCAGGTCAAGGTGTTGCAGGGCTTGCATACGGAAACTTTATAGCAGAGCCTCACCCGCAGGTTTTGCTCCGTAAAGCCGGGAGGAGATGGCATATCGGCAGGGTACTCTTCGAGAAGTGGTGGCTTGCTCCCCTTACGACGAGAGGCAGTATCTTCCGGCATGTGTTGAATGCAGGAACAAAGATTTACAAGGTGCCGGTTAAGCTATAAGAGTGATTCATAATACGGGGATGGAATAAAGAGTTTTTTGTAAAATGAAGATTCGTGAGAGCGGGATGCCGGCCCGGGAGATGGGAAAACAAGGCTCTCGATCCCCGCACTATCCATCTAAACTTTTCTTGCAACGATAGAATGGAACCCTGCTTCGGGGTGAATACCTGTTTGTATCTTTTGATTTATAATCATAAGCGAGCCCGGGGGATCGAACAGGGTTGATACCGAATCTGTGACCTTAAAGCCCGTTTTATCGAGGGCATTGAACAATTCATCTTTTCCCCAGAAGTGCGCGTGCTTATAGAATGCATTTCCGGACGCCTTTTTGCGCTCATAGAACTCGCCCCATCTTGAATCTCTCATGATCAGTCCGAGGACAAGCATACCATCCGGCTTGAGGACCCTGTTCGCTTCTGCAAACGCCTGCAGAGGGTTATCAAGAAAACATACGGTCACTATCATAAACACAGCGGAAAAACTGAATGCAGGGAAAGGAAGTGACTCGGCTACTGCGCGTGCGGCCCGTATGCCTCTCTTTTTTGCATATTCCAGTACCGCGGGAGAAGGATCTATGCCGAACCGTATGCCAAGCGAATGTGCGAACCTGCCCGTGCCGACTCCAATTTCCAGGGAATCGTCAGGGATCTTTTTTAGAATATTTTTTATGGACTTCAGTTCAAGGGCAAATGCACCGGCGCCGAAATGCCGGTCGAACCAGTTATCATACTCTTGAGCTTTTTCTGTAAAAACCTCCCATGCCATAACTGTAGCATAGGGTGCGGATACGAAAAGTGTCAAACGAACGAACAAACTTTATTGCATGTTCGTAATGTATGCTATATATTTTTCTATAAGAAAAGGTATCATGACGGTTCATGAACGATGATGAACTAACAAATGATTTTAAAATAACAGGGAGGAAAAATGAAAGTTTTGATTGTTCTCAATGATGCCCCTTACGGGAACGAGAAATCCTACAATGCACTGCGGCTAGCGATGGCTCTTCAGAAAGACCATCCGACAGTACAGGTGAATGTGTTTTTAATGGCAGATGCGGTTTATTGTGCACTGGCAGACCAGATAACTGCACAGGGCTATTACAACATAGAGCGCATGGTAAAATCTGTAATAAGCAAAGGTGGAAAGGTTAAAGCGTGCGGTACGTGCGCAAACGCCCGGGGTGTCGCAAATCTTCAGCTTGTCGACGGGGCAGAGATCAGCACTATGGCAGAGCTTGCTCAATGGTCTGTCGAGGCCGATAAAGTGTTCACGTTTTGATTGATGTGCGTTCTGAATTCAAGAGGATCGATTCAATAAAATGAAGATACGCGAAAGCGGAATGCCGGAGCAGGATATGTGGGAAACGTTTTTTGACCCACACGCTATCCTTGTAACACTGGGGATGTCTTCGCAGACCGTCGATGTTGCGGAATTTGGATGCGGTTATGGGACATTTACTTTTCCCGCAGCCCAGATAATCAAGGGAACGATCTTCGCGATAGACATAGAGCCTGAGTTAATCAGCATGGTGGGAGACAAGGCGAGGAAACAGCATCTGAATAATATTAATCCGGTTCTGCGGGATTTTATGGCTGACGGCTCGGGTTTGCCGGATGAAAGTATGGATTATGTCATGCTTTTCAATATCCTTCACCTTGATAATCCGGCAGTACTGTTGGCCGAAGCGTGGAGGATATTGAAGAAGGGAGGCCTGGCAGGGATTATCCATTGGAATCATGACCCTTCCACTCCCAGAGGTCCTTCATTAGCTATTCGCCCGAAACCGGAAGATTGTATGCGATGGGCGGAGAGTGCCAAATTTCATAATCCGTCCCGGTATGACTTAAAACCGTATCATTACGGTATCACGTTCATGAAGTAGAAACAGAGGTTATTTCTTTCATTTGCATCATCTGAATTATTCTTGCAGCGATAGAATGAAATCCTGCTTCGGTATCAATGCCAGAACGCCGGTCAAACCGGTTATCATGCTCACGGGCTTTTTCTTCAAAAACTTCCTTATTTTTCAATCGCGTTGTTCGGGTTAAAAAAACTTTCCAACAGGGTTTGCTTGACACATTTCTGATTATGAATAATATATCACTATATCGTGATATAGGAATATTAAATATACTGCATAAGAAGGAAGTCTTGGCAGTATGAAAGTAAATGAAGGCTTATTAAAACAAGGAGGAACATAACAATGTTTAACTTACCAAACTGGGCATTTGAGTTTCACGGGCACAAATGTCCATTTATGCCCATAGGCTACAGGATGGGCTCTTTGGCGCTGGAGAAGCTTGGGGCACCAAGAAGCAAGAATCACGAAATGCATGTGTTTTCCGAGATGGGTATTGGCCATCCGCAGGGATGTATGCAGGACGGGATCATGTCTGCAACCGGTGCTACCTTTGGGAAAGGCATGATAGAGCGGCTCAATTATGGGAAGATTGCAGCTATTTTCTGGTATCCCGGGAAAGGCACGGTCAGGATCGCATTGAAAAACGAATTCAGTGACAGGCTGTCAACCCATGAGTTTTTCAAATATCGCAAGCAGGGGATTGAACCTTCTGATATTCCGGAAAAGGTGCTTGATGATGTGATAAAAGTTGTACTTGATGCAACAAATGAAGAATTATTCAATGTGAAGATGTTGCCCGATTTCAACTATGAACCGGTAAAAAGCTCGTTCAATAAAGCAAGATGCGAGGTCTGCGGCGAGTATGTTTTTGAACGGTATCTCAGGCACAAGGACAACAGGGTTGTTTGCATACCTTGTTCGGAACGTACCAGAGAAGAGACGATTGTACATTTACCCCTTACTTAGGAAAATAAGGCTTACGATATGAAATTTCCGGGAGGCACGATGCTTTTCAGAGCAAATTTGATTGTTTTATCGATACTCGGCGTCTTTGTGTCCGCAGTAGCAGCGGACCAGCAGACAATACCCAAAAGCCTGATACCCGACGTTTCAGCATATATTCAGGTGCGGGGAACGTACGGAAACATAGGCCCTGCAGCAAAAACATTTACCGGTGACGGGTTTCAAATAAGGCGGGCAAAGGTGATCTTAACCGGTACGGCAGTGGATCACGTAACCTACAGGTTTCAATTCATCGGCAGGAGCGACCTGCCGTCTCCGCAGCTTCAGGATGCCTATGTCGTGTATGACCGGTTTACGTTTGCACAATTCGTTGCGGGTCAGATGGTACCGCCATTTGGAAGGGAAAGGCTTACACCGGATTGGCAAATCTATACAATAGAGCGTTCTCTCATATCGAACAACCTTGTTCCGTCATCACAAACGCTTGCGCGGGACATTGGTATCGAAGCAAAGGGAGATGTGTTGGATAACTACCTTGATTATGCTGTCGGTGTATATAACGGCACCGGTGCCAACACAATACCTTCGCATAATACAAACAGTAACTTTCTCTCTGTTGCGAGGGTGGTCGGTGCTCCACTGAAAGAAGATGCTGTGAATGGTGTCCCCGGAATCAGCCTTGGTGCTTCTGTTTCTTACCGCAAGGCAAATGGCTTAACAAATCTGAGCAATATAATCAACAGCAGCCAGCCGTTCACCGGCACGGATTTCCGGTACAATATTGACGGAGAGATAAAATATAATGGATTTTCCTTCGTTGGGGAATATATGAGGGCGATCCTTACCAGTGCTGAGGCTAAGATAAAATCCGTAACCTCCGACGGATATTATCTGCAGGCAGCTTACTTTGTAACACGTTACCTTCAGCCCATAGTAGAGTATCAGACATTCAATCCCGATACGTATGCAGAATCATCAAAGAATGCAAAGTGGCTTACAGCCGGGTTGAACTATTACATTGTTGGAAACAAGTTCAAGCTTATGGCGGATTACACCTTTGAACGGTTTGGCAGGCTTGAGGCGAACAATACGGACATGGCACGGGTACAGTTACAGGTAATGTT
>JAKAHI010000081.1 GCA_021815065.1 bacterium
CGCGAATTCTCTTTAACAAAGGTAACGGTAAAACCCGATATAGTCCATGTAAAGATCTTAAAACAAAATCAGGGGAGCTATAAGTTAGATTTGACTTTAAAACGGATAAAGACCGCGGGTATCATTCAAGGCAGCATAACCGTCCTGACGTCAATGAAAACAATGCCGGTTGTCATTATCCCGTTTCAAGGAACTATCGAGCCCTAACCTATGACAAAAAAAACAGTTGACTTTTTGAAATGTATATTGTATACATAAAACATTATGGGACTAAGACAAATTGATCTTCAAAAGAAACAAACGCTGAGGGAACAAATAGCGGATGCCATAAGGGACGCTATCATAAAGGGTATTCTTCAGCCCGAAGAACGTGTGGCAGAAGCAGAAATGGCCAACAAGTTCAACATCAGCAGGACGCCTATCAGAGAGGCAATACGGCAGCTTGAGACAGAAGGGTTCATAAAGGTACAGGCTCACCGGGGAGCTTATGTCGCTCCGATCACAGAAAAGGATATACGGGATTTTTACGAGATCAAAAGCATCCTTGAAGGATATGCTGCGAAGCTTGCATGCAGCAGGATGAGCGAAGACGACATAAAAAAAATGGAAGATCTCAACAACAAGCTCGAAGATGCGCATAAAAAGGGCGAATGGCGGATAGCGTTCAAGCTGCACAATGATTTCCACGATAAATTCCTGCGCAGCTGCGGCAACGAGAAACTGTATCAATTGCTCCAGTCGCTGACCCAGCAATTCCAGAGATTCAGAATAGCCCTGACGATGAGCGGCAAGATCGAAGGTTCTATAAGCCAGCACCGGGAGATAGTAAATGCATTCCGCAAACGCAATGCAGACCTTGTAGAAAAGCTCGTCAAAGAGAACGCAACCTATGGGAGTGAAACACTTGTCTCTGAAATTCTGAGACACGGACAGGTATAGCATGGGCGTTTTGTCCACAGAGGTTTTAGTTCTCAACAAATCATACCTTCCGGTTCATGTAACAACGGTAAAAAGGGCGTTTACCCTTCTCTACGAAGGCATTGCCAAGGTTGTGGATAAACAGTTTACCATTTATGACTTCACAAACTGGGCGGAATTAAAAGCAGAATACGATGACGATGTTATCGGTATTGTGCAAAGAGTGATCAAGGTACCGAGGGTTATCGTGCTTGTTGCTTATGACCGCATACCGAAGAAGCACGTACGGTTCTCAAGGCTCAACATATTTTCCCGGGACAAAAACACCTGTCAGTATTGCGGAGAATCATTTTCGAGAACGGAGCTTAATATCGACCACATTATACCGCGCTCAGTCGGGGGTTTAAGCACATGGGACAACGTTGTCTGCAGTTGTTTTGAATGCAATAAAAAGAAAGGCGGGCGTACGCCTGAACAGGCAGGTATGAAATTAATCAGGAAGCCACGAAAACCCGAATGGACACCCTATGCGGCATTTAATTTCAAACATATCCTTTACAAAGAATGGGCGCCATTTTTGAATATCGTGGATGCGTCATACTGGAATGTCGAGCTCGAAAAGTAATTATTATATATGGTAAAAATAGGGCTCGCCCTCGGCGGGGGCGGAGCACGGGGTCTTGCACATATCGGGGTGATAAAACAGCTCCACAAATCCGGCATTAAATTCCATTGTATAGCCGGAACAAGTGCCGGTGCCATCGTAGGGGCCATCTATGCGAGTTCCCGGGACCCGGACATCATAGAGGAAAAACTCCTGATCATGCTCAGAAGCAAAGAGTTCAGGAGCATAAAGCTGGATTACATACGGGGGAAAAAGGCCGAGAAGGACAGCGTTTTTGAGTCTGTGCGAAGACATTTTTTTACCGGTATGTTTTTTGCCTCTTCCATAACACGGCTTTCTTTTGTAAAAGATCCTACCTACAGAAGCCTTATCAATATGCTCATAGACGACGTTCTCATAGAGACCTTGCCCATCAAATTTTCCGCAATAGCCGTGGACATTTTAAACGGTATGGTTCTGAAGATCGAGAAAGGGGCATTGCGGGAAGCAATCATGGCAAGTTCTGCCATACCCGGCGTACTCCCTGCCGTACAAAAGGACAACATGTTGCTTGTAGACGGCAGCTTTATCGATACTGTGCCTGTCCGGCACGCACGGCAACTTGGGGCCGATATTGTTATAGCCGTCGATGTCTCCTCTCCCCTCGATATTATAAAAACACCGTCAAGGGGGATAGACCTCATATGGCGATCAAACGCCATTTTGCGTCATATCGCAAAGGAAGAACAATTGCGGGATGCTGACATCGTCATACGGCCTTCGCTTGACGGGCTTGAATGGACGGATTTCGGCAGGTATTCTGACATGATAAAGCAGGGTTTTCATGCAGCAGAGTTGCAAATTAACAAATTGAGTGGTTTAATCGACGTAAAAGAACAAAGGGGGCTTTATGCCGCTAATAGGTAACGAGGTTGAAGCGAAAAGGCTTGCGAGAGCAATTGCCTCTGACCTTGCCCTGTACAATCAGGAAAAAGTAAAACAGGGCATAGAAAACGATAATTTTTATGAAGTCATGAAGGATGAAATAGGAGAAGGGAAAGAACTTTTCTTGAGCAGGTTGTCACCGGAATTCAAGCAAAACAAATCGGTAGTGCAACTCTATGAAAGAGCAATCGCGGATGTTATCATAAAGCTGGCAGGCCAAAGGATAAAATCCAAAATCTGGTAATATGGATCAGGTACAAAATCAACTTTTCCCTTTTGCAGAGGATAAAGGGAAAAGGCTTGATGTTTTTTTGACAAACAGCCTCCGGGCGATCTCGAGGGAAAGGGCAAAGGCACTGATATCCGCGGGAAAGATCTCCATAAACGGCGTTATCATTCAAAAACCGGATCACAAATTAAAAGGCGGAGAGAGCATACAGATTGGGACGCTGAATAACGAAACACCGGTTTTATCGCCGCCCCCTGAATTCATTCCCTTGCCTGTGCTTTACGAAGATGACCATATCATGATCGTGAATAAACCCGCGGGTGTATCGACACACCCTACCCCCGTTGCCCTTCACAATTCCGTCCTCAACGGGCTGCTCTCTATGAACAAGCCACTCTCCGATATGGGCGACCCCATGCGACGGGGTATTGTCCACCGGCTCGACAAACAGACGTGCGGATTACTGATTATAGCCAAGAACAATGAGTCCCATATAAACCTTTTAAAAATGTTTAAACAAAGGACTATCCACAAAACCTATATTGCCGTCACGTATAATGTAATGAAGGAACAAACCGGCATTATAGATACCTTCATAGGCCGGCATCCCGTCGATAGAAAAAAAATGACGACCAAAACAATGAGGGGAAGGAGAGCTGTCACCTCATTCCGCGTTCTGAAAATGTTCGACGATGCTACGGTTGTAGAACTATCGCCCCGGACCGGGAGAACACACCAGCTGAGAACACAGTTGAGCGACAAAGGGTTTCCTATCATAAACGACACGCTCTATTCAAAGAAAAAACCCAGGTTCCGCAGCCTTCAATTGCAGAAAATGGTATTACTGCTTGACGGTATTGCATTGTTTGCTTATGCACTAAGCTTTATGCATCCGATCTTTGGCACGCAACTGTCTTTCTCCGCACCTTTCCCGTTATGGCTGAAGGAGGTATTGAAAGAAGATGAGCTATCTTAAGGACGGCAATCTTGAACAGTTTTCCTCAATCGAGCATGGTTTTGGAACAGCAAGTTCCCTGTGGCCGGAAGATATAATCCTCATGTCTCAGAAACACACGAACCATGTGATAATAATCGAAGACGGTAATGGGGCATACATCCCGGTTGCCGATGCCCTGTTAACAAGCATACCGGCAAAGCGTCTGGGCGTTAAGACAGCGGATTGTCTTCCAATCCTGCTGTATAATCCCCGGGTAAAGGTAGCGGGTGCGATCCATGCGGGCTGGCGGGGACTGGCAAACGCGATCATTCTGAACACCATCGATAAACTGCGGACATTTTACAATGCCTCGCCGGAGAACACGTATTTTTCCATAGGACCGGGTATTTGTAAAAACTGCTATGAAGTCGGCACAGAGGTTATCGACCGTATCAATTCCGTGATCGAGGTAAACGGTGCATTCAGGCAAACGGCGCAACATGCGGGCATGCTCGACACGCGGGCAATAGCAGAAAGGCAGATTCTGAGCGCGGGTGTTCCGCAGTCAAACATATCCCACGTTAATTTCTGTACGAGGTGCTCTCCGGGTTTCCATTCACACAGGGCAGGCAGTAAGGAACGGCAGGTGTCTTTTATCGGGATACGGTAACCCGGACTATGCAGGGGAATTTATAGCATTCATGACGGTATTTACATTGTCTCTGAAAGACACTATATTAAAAAAATGGAAAATGCCTTGAAAAAGGGAAGATACAATGTACTGGCACTCCTTTGCATAGCAATAGGCGGATTGCTGATCCTTGAAAATTATGGATACATAAAGGGAGTGTACAACCTCTGGCCTGTATTCCCCCTGATTTTAGGTATAGGGTTTTACCTGCTCTACAGGGACAGGGGCAAAAAGGATTTGCTTTTGCTTGCGATTGGTATATATTTGATACAGTTCAGCGTACTCGCATTCTACGAGAATTATACATCATGGACGAATATGATTTATCTGTGGCCGTTTTTTGTAGGCTTTCTCGGGGTATCGTTTCTATCCATATATGTGAGCACGGGAAAAGGAATTATATTTTTTCATCTGGCTGTGCTGCTTATCGGCTTATGCGTAGTATTTTTCCTGATATTCTCCGTTGATTACCGGCTATGGCCGATTTCGTTGATATTGTTCGGAATAAGTATATTGTTAATAAAGGAGTTTAACAAATCATGAAAAAAGTTTTGTTCGTAGAACCAAAGGCAGTTGAGGCAAACGTATTTGCACAATTTATGAACCTGCCCCTCATGGGACCGCTTTATCTGGGTTCCCTTATAAAGAAAGCTGGGTTCGATGTTAAAATAGTAAACGAAAATTTACTGGGAAGAAAATTGACCATGAATGAGCTCGAAGGCGATTTCCTTCTCCTGACTTCGCTGACATCCACCTCCGAGAGGGCGTATGAACTGGCAAGACAATTCAAACAAAAAAATCCCAATTCCACGGTGATCATGGGAGGCATCCATGCTACGTTCCTTAAAGAGGAGGCGGGGAAGTACGTCGACTACGTCGTGTCGGGCGAGGGTGAGGATGTGATTGTAGATCTTCTCAAAAACGGCTCTGACCAGCGCATTATAAACGGCAAATTATTGGACACGCTCGATAACCTTCCGCTCCCGGATTTCAACCTGCTGGTAAACAGCAACAAAATGAGCATTACGCCTATTATGACGTCAAGGGGCTGCCCGTACGACTGCAATTTCTGTTCCGTGACGAAGATGTTCGGCCAGGGATACAGGACACTGCCGGTTGACAGGGTGATAGAAGAGCTGCGACAGGTAAAAACCGATTTTGTTTTCTTCTATGACGACAACCTCACCGCAAATGTCAACCGCACGCATGAGTTGATGGAGCGCATAGCGAAGGAAAAATTTAAATTCAACTGGTCTGCACAGGTACGCACGGACATTACGCGGTATCCCGATCTTGTAAAAGACATGAAGAAAGCGGGGTGCGACACGGTGTATATCGGGTTCGAATCCGTCAGCAATGCGACCCTGAACAGCCTCAGCAAACATCAAACCATCGACGACATACAACGCGCCATAGATGTTTTTCACGGCAACAGCATCCGTATTCACGGCATGTTTATATTCGGCGGAGACGAGGATGATAAGTCCATATTCAAAGAGACGGTAAAATTCTCGATAAAGAACAAGATAGACACTGTCCAGTATATGATCCTGACGCCTTTGCCGGGCACAGATACCTATCAGAGGATCGAATCCGAGGGTAGACTCCTGCATAAGATGTGGCATTACTATGACGGCCTGCACGCCGTGTTCCAGCCTAAAAACATGTCGCCGTTCGAACTGCAACAGGGAATGCTGGATTCCTTTGAAGAGTTTTATTCGTACACAAGGTTGCTCAACGAGGCACTTAATCTTGTCTATGACAGGACCCTGGGAAAGGCGGTTGGCTTGATCAACTATAAATCTTATCCGGCTTCCACCCTGGCTATAAAATTCGTCGCCAACCATATTGTAAAGAGATGGTCAAAGCTTAACAAGGATTACATGGCATACCTTTCTCAAATAAGGTCAAGTATGAAAAGATCCGCGCAGGCTTTACATCTCAATATGTTTTAGGAAATGTACTTCAAAGACCTCAGGGCATATATCTCCGCCCTTGAAGACAGAGCGGAGATAAAAACAATAGGCAAAGAGGTTTCCCCTGATCTGGAGGCTGCAGAGATCGCAGACAGGATGATTAAGTCGGGCGGACCCGCACTGTTGTTCAAAAACGTTAAAGGCAGCCGGTT